>CAIWPS010000025.1 GCA_903914615.1 uncultured beta proteobacterium
CGGTGCTGGCGCTGGCGGCCTTCGGCCTCGTGCTCAGCACCAACCCCAGCGCCATCAGCCTGTCCTTCATCGGCCTGGCGGTGACGCTGCTCTACCCCTACGCCAAGCGCTGGGTGGCGATGCCGCAGGCGGTGCTGGGCGTGGCCTTCAGCTTCGGCATCCCGATGGCCTTCGCGGCGGCGCTGGGCGGCAGCGCCTGGGGCCTGGACGCGCTGAACGCCGCGGTGCCGCCGCAGGCCTGGTGGCTCCTGCTGTCCAACCTGTTCTGGGTGCTGGCCTACGACACCGAGTACGCGATGGTCGACCGCGACGACGACCTGCGCATCGGCATGAAGACCTCGGCCATCACGCTGGGCCGCCACGACGTGGCCGCGGTGATGCTCTTCTATGCCGCCTACCTGCTGAGCTGGGCCCTGCTGGGCCTGGCGCTGGGGCTGGGGGAAGTCTTCCTGCTCGGCATTGCCGTGGCGGCGGCGCAGGCGGGCTGGCACTACACGCTGATCCGCGGGCGCACGCGCGAAGGCTGCTTCAAGGCCTTCCGCCTCAACCACTGGGTCGGCGCGGCGGTGTTCGCCGGCGTGGCGCTGGACCTGGCGCTGCGCTGAAGGCGCGGGCGGCTCAGGTGCCGAACTGCGCGCCCAGTTCGCGCGAGCGCGCCTGGGCGGCCTTCAGCGCCCGCACGAAGCTCGCCTTCACGCCGGCCGCGTCCAGCACGCTCAGTGCCGCATGCGTGGTGCCGCCCTTGGAGGTGACCTGTCCGCGCAAGGTCGCCGGCGTCTCGGGCGACGCCGCGGCCAGCGCCGTCGCGCCTTCCAGGGTTGCCAGCGCCAGGCGCTTGCCCTGCTCGGGCGGCAGGCCCATCTCGGCGGCGGCCTGCATCAGCGCTTCCAGCAGGTAGAAGACATAGGCCGGGCCCGAGCCTGACAGCGCCGTCACGGCGTCGAGGTCGCCCTCCCGAGCCACCCACAGCGTGGCGCCGGTGGGCGCGAACAAGGCCTCGACCTCGGTGCGCTGCGCCGCGCTGACCTCCGCGCGCGCGAACAGCCCGGCGATGCCGCGGCCGATCAGCGCCGGCGTGTTGGGCATGCTGCGCACCACCTGCGCGCTGCCGCTGGCGCGGGCGATGGCGGCGCTGTGCACGCCGGCCATCACGCTGACCTGCAGCGCGCGGCCCACATGCGGCGCACAGGGCGGCGCCGCGTCGGCGAAGAGCTGCGGCTTGACCGCCCACACCACGGTGGCTGCGGCGGCCAGCCGCTCGTCGGCGGCCGGCTGGGCCTGCACGCCGAAGCCTTCGCGCAGACGTTCACGCTGCGCCTCGACAGGCTCGACGACGAGGATGGACGCCGCCGGCCGCCCGGCCCGGCGCAGGCCTCCGATGAGCGCCGAGGCCATGTTGCCGCCGCCGATGAATGCGATGCAGGGGTCCGTCATGGCGGGCAGTGTAGCCAGGGCCTGTGCGATGAGCGCCGCGCGCAGCCGGCATGCAAAGCCGGCATGGCGCAGCACAACCCAAGCGGCGCCCGCGCGCCTACAGTGCGCGCCATGCCGCAGCGGCAGCCCGCCCACGAGGCGGGCGGCAACGCGTGAGCGGCAGGCTCACAAGGAAGAACCCGATGACCGGAACCCACCACACCCCCACGCCCCTGTCCTACGTGCACCCCACCGCCGACAGCCCCTGGGGCACCTACCTCATGCAGGTCGACCGCGTCGTGCCCTACCTGGGCCACCTGGCGCGCTGGGCCGAAACCCTCAAGCGCCCCAAGCGCGCGCTCATCGTCGACATCCCGATCGAGCTCGACGACGGCAGCGTCACCCACTTCGAGGGCTACCGCGTCCAGCACAACCTCAGCCGCGGCCCCGGCAAGGGCGGGGTGCGCTTCCACCCCGAGGTGACGCTCGAAGAGGTGATGGCGCTGGCGGCCTGGATGAGCGTGAAGAACGCCGCCGTCAACCTGCCCTTCGGTGGCGCCAAGGGCGGCATCCGCGTCGACCCGGCGCGGCTGTCGCACAAGGAGCTGGAGCGCATGACGCGCCGCTACACCAGCGAGATCGGCATCATCATCGGCCCGCACAGCGACATCCCGGCGCCGGACGTGAACACCAACCCGCAGATCATGGCGTGGATGATGGACACCTACTCGATGAACACCGGCACCACCGCCACCGGCGTCGTCACCGGCAAGCCCATCCACCTCGGCGGCAGCCTGGGCCGCGTGAAGGCCACCGGCCGCGGCGTCTTCGTCACCGGGCGCGAGGCGGCACGGCGCATCAACCTCGATCTCGACGGCGCGCGCGTCGCGGTGCAGGGCTTCGGCAACGTCGGCAGCGCCGCGGCCGAGCTGTTCGCGCAGGCGGGCGCGAAGATCGTCGCCGCCCAGGACCACACCGGCAGCATCGTCAACGACCGCGGCTTCGACATGGCCGACCTCACGGCCCACGTCAAGGCGCGCGGCGGTGTCGGCGGCTTCGCCGGCGCCGAGCCGCTGGGCCACGAGGAGTTCTGGGACGTCAAGAGCGACATCCTGATCCCGGCCGCGCTGGAAGGCCAGATCACCGCCGAGCGCGCGCGCCGGCTGTCGGCGCGGCTGGTGCTGGAGGGCGCCAACGGCCCCACCGTGCCCAGCGCCGACGACATCCTGGCCGACCGCGGCGTGCTCGTCGTGCCCGACGTCATCTGCAACGCCGGCGGCGTCACCGTGAGCTACTTCGAGTGGGTGCAGGACTTCAGCAGCTTCTTCTGGACCGAGGACGAGATCAACGTGCGCCTGGACAAGATCATGATCGGCGCGCTGAAGAAGATCTGGGACACCGCCGACCGCCACGGCATCACCCTGCGCACCGCCACCTTCGCGGTGGCCTGCGAGCGCATCCTCACGGCGCGCGAGGAGCGCGGCCTCTATCCCTGAGAGGCGCCGCCCGCCGGCAGCACGAGGGCGATGCCGAAGCGGCCGTCGCCGTCGCGCAGCAGCTTCAGCCGGCCGCCCAGCTGGCGCGCGATCTGCGCCACGATGGCCAGCCCCAGGCCGCAGTGGCCGAGCTCGCCGCGCGTGCGCGTCAGGCGCACGAAGGGCTGCTGGGCGCGCTGGAATTCCTCCTCGCTCATGCCGGCGCCGCCGTCGAGCACGCGCAGCTCGGCCCCCTCGGGCGTGGCCTGCAGCACCACTTCCACCGGCGCGCGGCCGTAGGCCTGGGCGTTGTCGATCAGGTTCAGCAGCAGCCGCTGCACGGCCAGGTCGGGCACCGCCAGCGTCACCGGCTCGATGCGCGAGCGCACCGCCGGGCCGCCGGCGGCGTAGCGCGCCAGGGCCTCGCGCACCGACTGGTCCAGCGGCTCGGGCACGCCCAGCGCGGCGCCGCTGTCGCCCTGGACGTAGGCCAGGAACTGGTCGACGATGCGTTCCAGCGCGTGCAGGTCGGCGGCCAGGGCCTCGGCCACCGCCGGCTCGCACTGCGTTTCGGCGCGCAGGCGCAGCCGCGCCAGCGGCGTGCGCAGGTCGTGCGACACCCCCGCCAGCAGTTGCTGTCGCGCCTGCCCGGCGGCGGCGGCCTGCTGCGCCAGCGCGTTGAAGGCCTGCACCAGGGCCTGCAGTTCGGCGCTGGCGTCGGCGCGCTCGGGCAGCGGCTGCAGCGTGCCGCGCTGCAGCGCGATCTGCGCTGCCAGCCGGCCCAGCGGCCGCGCGATCAGCCGCACCGACATCAAGAGCGCGCCCACCGTCACGCCGGCCAGCAGCACCAGCCAGACCACCAGCGTGCCCGACACCGCGCCCGGCGCGGCGCTGTACTCGCGCGTCAGCCACCACGCCTCGTCATCGACCTGGAGCCGGAAGATGGCGGCAAAGCTCTGACCGGGCCGCCGCGCCAGCCGCGCCTCGATGGCATGGCGCAGCCGTTCGCCGGCCGAAAGGTCGCTGCTGGGCAGGGCGACCATGTCCTCGGCGCCGGGCGGTCTCTCGGCGGCCACGGTGACGCGGCCGGCCGACATGCGGGCGGCCAGCGCCGGCCGCTGCTCGCGCGGCGCCGCCTGCAGCGCAGCCTGGGCCATCGCGGCCTGCTCGGCGGCGATGCCGGCCAGGTCGTCGGCCACCGGCAGCAGCCACATCATCAGCACCACGGACTGGGCGCCGAAGGACAGCAGCGCGATCAGCGCCACGCCGCCGGTGAGCCGGCGCACCAGCGACCACGGCCGCCGCTGCCGCGGCGCCCGCGGCCCCCTCACCTAGGCGCCCGCCCGTTCGCCGACGCGCTGTTGCGGCACGAACATGTAGCCGTGGCCGCGCACGGTCTGGATGTAGCGCGGCACCGTGGCGTCGGGCTCGACGAGCTTGCGCAGCCGCATCACGGCGACGTCGACGGTGCGCGTCAGCAGCACGTCGGCGCGGTCGTGCGACACCGCCAGCAGCCGTTCGCGCGAGATCGGCACGTTGGGGTTGGTCACCAGTTCGGCCAGCATGGCGTATTCCACCGTGCTCAGCACGCGGGTGCTGCCGTCGGCACCGTGCAGGCTGCGCGTGGCGGGCTGGAAGGTGCTGGGGCCGATGGGCACGTCGCGGTCGAAGGCGATGGGCACGCCCGGCGTGCTGCTGACGCGGCGCAGCACGGCGCGGATGCGCGCCAGCAGCTCGCGCGCCGAGAACGGCTTGCCGAGGTAGTCGTCGGCGCCCATCTCCAGGCCCAGCACGCGGTCGATCTCCTCGGTGCGGGCGGTGAGAAGGATGATGGGCACGCGGTCGCCCTCGGCGCGCAGGCGCTGGCAGGCCGACAGCCCTGACTCGCCGGGCAGCGAGACGTCCAGCACCACGAGGTCGGGGCGCAGGCGGTGGATGCGGCGCATCAGGTCCTCGGCGCTGGGCATCGACGTCACCGCCATGCCCTGCTTCTCGAGGTAGCTGCTGAGCATGTCGCGCATCGCGGGGTCGTCCTCGACGACGAAGAGGTGGTAGGGCTTGGTCTCCATGACAGGAGCGTAGTGCGAAGGCGCCGCGGCGATGCCGGCGTGTCGGTGTCGGCGCGTGACCCATTGTGACAAGGAAGGTCCGCGCCGCGTGGGACGGCGTCATCAGCGGCGGGGCGCCCGGGGTCACCACCGGTCATAATCAAATGCTGGGTGGACACCGTGGGCTGGCGCCGTGGCGCTGCAATCTCCCGTCCTGACCAGGCACCTTCCAAGGATTCCTCGATGACTTCTGTTTCCTTCGCGCGCCGGCTGGCCCTGTTGGCCACCCTTGCCTCCACCGTCTGGCTGGCCTCCTGCGGCAGCAGCAGCGGCGGCGGCCAGACCAGCATCCGCGGCCTGAACCTGACCAACGACCTCGCCAGCCTGGACCTCTACGTCGGCACCAGCAAGGAGTTCGGCGCCCTCACCACCGGCACCCTGAGCAGCTACGCCACGGCCGACGCCAACACCTACCCCATCAACGTCAACAGCGCCGGCAACTCGACGACGCTGTTCACGGGCACCTACACGCTGTCCAAGGACGCCCACTACACGGCGGTGGTCTGGGGCCCGCAGGCCTCGCTGCACGTCTCGACGCTGCCCGAGGACCAGGACACGACGCTGATCGCCTCCGGCAACACGCGCATCCGCATGTTCAACGCCACCACCGAGACCGGGCCGGTGGATGTCTACGTCACGGCGCCGGGCGCCGACCTGACGGCGGTGACGCCGACCCAGGGCTCGCTCACCTCGGGCACGCTGGCCGGCTTCAACGAGATCGCCGCCGGCACCTACGAACTGCGCATCACCGGCGTCGGCCGGCCCGACGACGTGCGCCTGGACATCCCGGCCTTCACGCTCAGCGCCGGCCAGTACCAGACCCTGGTCATCACCGCCGGCGCGGGCGGCGTGCTGGTCAACGCCGCGCTGGTCGTCCAGCAGGGCTCGGTGACGACGCTGAACAACACCAAGTCGCGCGTGCGCCTGGTGGCCAGCGTCGACAGCGCCGGCGTCATCGCCGCCAACGTCAGCAACACC
>CAIWPS010000026.1 GCA_903914615.1 uncultured beta proteobacterium
CGCTGCCACGCCAAGCCGATGTCCGACGGCGACACGCTGGTGGAGCACTTCCTGCTGTCCAGCCGGCCACGGGCGCCTTCCGCCGCGGGCTGAGCGGCAAGCTCGCGCGTCGCGGCGATGGCGACCCCACCATCGACCTCACCCAAGCACGGCCACGCGCGCGGCCGCAGGCCTTCGATCCCGGAGCCCAAGGCATCTGTCACCAACGGCGCGCCGGCGGCAACCTGGCTGCAGCAGGCGCCATGCATGATCGCCATTGCCGCGGCCCGCGGCGCCCTTGGCCTGAAGCAGCGCCGATGAAGCAGCCCGCAACCGCCACCAGGCCCCAGCGCCGGGCGCAGCCGTGCGCGGCAGCGCATGCAAGGACCGAGGATGCGCTGGCCGACTGACCGGCGGGCCTGGCTGCACGCCGGCCTGGGGCTGGCCGCCGGGCTCGCACTGGCGGCGCTGGGGCTGTGCGCCGTGGCCTGGCTGGCGCTGTACTCGGGCCTGCTGCCCGACATCGACCGCCTGCGGCCGCGCATCCAGGCCGAGGCTGCGCGCCAGCTCGGCACGGCGGTGGAGATCGGCCATGTCGAGCTGCGCACCGGGGGCTTCTCGCCGACCTTCGAGCTTCGCGACGTCACCGTGCGCGACAGCGCCGGCCGGGCCGCGCTGGTGCTGCCGCAGGTCCTGGCCAGCGTGTCGCTGCGCTCGCTGGTCGGCCTGGAGCCGCGGCTCGAGCAGCTGCGCATGGACAAGCCCACGCTCGAGGTGCGGCGCGACACCCACGGCCGCCTCACCGCGGCCGGGCTGGAGCTGGGCGGGTCGCAACCGGGCGCCAGCCCGGCTGCCGCCGACTGGCTGTTCAGGCAGTTCGCCTTCGTCATCCACGGCGGCTCGGTGCGCTGGGTCGACGAGCAGCGCGCGGCGCCGCCGCTGGTGCTGACCGAGGTCGAGGTCGAACTGCGCAACGGCTTGCGCAGCCATGCCCTGAACATCGCCGCGACGCCGCCGCCGGACTGGGGCGCGCGCCTGAGCGTGCAGGGCCGCTTCACGCAGCCGCTGTTCGCGCACGCCGGGGACTGGCAGCGCTGGTCGGGCACGCTGGCGGTGTCGCTGCCGCGGGCCGACGTCGGCGAACTGCGCAGCCGCGTCGACCTGCCGTTCGCGCTCGAGGCCGGCACCGGGGCCCTGCACGGAACGCTCGAACTGCACGAAGGCCAGCTGCGCGCGGCGACGGCCGACCTGACGCTGCAGGCGGTGCGGCTGCGCCTGGCCCCGGGGCTGGAACCGCTGGCGCTGACTGAACTCGGCGGCCACCTGGAAGGCCGCCGCGACGCCGGCAGCTACACCCTGGCAGCGCGCCAGCTCGGCTTCGTCACCGCCGACGGCGGGCGCTGGCCGGCCGGTGACCTGGGCCTGGTTTGGCGGCAGGCCGATGGCCAGCCGCCGGCGGGCGGCGAGTTCACGGCGCAGCGGCTGGACCTGGCCCAGCTGGCCCGCCTTGCGGCCCAGGTGCCGCTGGGCGCGGCCCTGCAGCGCCTGCTGGCCGAACTGGCGCCGCAGGGCGTGATGACGGGCCTGGCGGCGAGCTGGACCGGGTCGCTCGACCAGCCCTCGCGCTACCGCGTGAAGGCCGCGGTGGCCGACCTGACGCTGCGCGCGAAGGCCGCCGTCGACGCCCAGGCCATGGGCCGCCCCGGGTTGAGCCGGGCGCAGCTGAGCTTCGACGCCAGCGAAACCGGCGGCACCGCCCACCTGGGCATGGGCGACGGTGCGGTCGAGCTGCCGGGCCTGTGGGCCGAGCCGCTGCTGCCGCTGGCGCAGCTGCAGGCCGACCTGAGCTGGCTCATCGGCACACCGCCCAGCGCCGCAGCGCCGCGGCCGCTGTCGGTGCACCTGCGCGCGCAGAACCTGGCGAATGCCGACATGGCAGGCGACTTCACGCTGGACTGGCGCACCGGCGAAGGCAGCGCCAGCGGGCGCGGCGCGCGCTTCCCCGGCCGCCTGGACCTCAGCGGCCGCCTGTCGCGCGCCAGCGCCGGACGCGTCGCGCGCTACCTGCCCCTGGGCGTGCCGGCCAGCGCCCGCGACTACGTGGCCGCGGCCGTGCGTTCGGGCGATGTCACGGGCGCCACCTTCCGCGTCCGCGGCGATCTCTGGGACTTCCCCTATGCCGGCGCCCGCAGCGCGCCCGACAGCCTCTTCCACGTCGAGGCCAGGCTGCGCGACGTCGAATGCGCCTGCGTGCCGCCGCAGGGCGGCGCCGCGGCGCCCGCCTGGCCGGCCTTCACGCAGCTGGCCGCCGAGCTGGTCTTCGACCGCGCGGCGATGGAGATCCGCAACGCCCAGGCGCAGGTGCGCGGCCTGGCGCTGACGGGCGTGCAGGCGCGCATCGCCGACCTCGGGCAGCAGCCGCTGCTGGCGATCGGCGGCCGCGTGCGCGGGCCGCTGAACGAGATGCTGCACTTCGTCGACGCCACGCCCGTGGGCGTCTGGACCGGCAGGGCGCTGGCGCCGATGGACGGCAGCGGCGACGCCGACCTGCAGCTGGCGCTCGCGATCCCGCTGCGCGAGCCCGGCGCCACCACCGTCAAGGGCAGCCTGGGGCTGGACGGCAACGAGCTGCACCTGGCCGCCGACATGCCGGCGCTCGGCGCGGTGCGGGCGCGCATCGACTTCAGCGAACAGGGATGGTCGGTGCAGGGCGGCCGCGCCCGGCTGCTGGGCGGCGATGCGACCGTGGACGGCGGCAGCCGCCCCGACGGCAGCCTGCGCGTCGACGCGCAGGGCAGCGTCAGCGCCGAGGGCCTGCGCCGTGCCGGCGAACTCGGCCCGCTGGCCCCGGCCCTCGGCGGCCAGACGCGCTACCGCCTGCAACTCGACAGGGTGCACGGGCAGAATGAATTCACGCTCACCAGCGACCTCGTCGGGCTGGCGCTGGCGCTGCCCGCGCCCTGGCGCAAGAACGCCGAGACGCCACTGGCGCTGCGCGTGCACAACGCCTTCGTGCCGGCGTCGCTGCTGCCCGGCCAGGTGCCGCTCGACACCCTGAAGTTCGAGCTGGGGCCGCTGCTGCAGGCGCAGTTCGAGCGCGCGCTGGTGGCCGGTGCCATGCAGGTGCAGCGCGGCGCCATCGGCATGCCGATGGCGCCGGCGCTGCCGGCCAGCGGCGTGAGTGCGCGGCTGCATGTGGACAGCCTGAACCTCGACGACTGGCAGCAGGCCACGGCCCACGCCTTCGAGGGCGGCGGCACGGCCGGCGTGGGCGCGCCCGCGGCCACCCGCAGCGGCTACCTGCCGGACACGGTCGCGCTCGAAGCGCAGGAACTGCGCGCCGGCCCGGCGCGCGCCACCGCCGTCGTCGCCAGCGCCCACCGCGAGGGCCCCGCCTGGCACGTCGACGTGGCGGCCGGCGCGCTGGCCCTGGGCGGGCGGCCGCTGGGCCGGGTCGAACTGGCGGCGCAGCGCGACCCTGCCACGGCCCCCGGTGCCTCCGACCCCTGGCTGCTGACGCGGCTGCTGATCGCGTCGCCCGAGGCGCGACTGGAAGGGCATGGCGCGTGGGCGCCGGCCACGGCACCCGACCCCGGCCGGTCGACGCTGGACTTCAAGCTCGCGCTGGACGACAGCGGCGCCTTCCTCGACGCCATCGGCATCCCGCAGGCGCTCAAGGGCGGCAAGGGCAGCCTGGCCGGGCGGCTGTCGTGGCCGGGGCCGCTGTGGGAGCCGGTGCTGGCACGCCTGTCGGGCCAGCTGAACCTGGCGCTGGCGTCCGGCCGCTTCCTGAAGACCGAACCCGGCGCCGCGCGGCTGCTCAGCGTGCTGAGCCTGCAGTCGCTGCCGCGGCGGCTGGCGCTGGACTTCCGCGACGTGTTCGAGAGCGGCTTTGCCTTCGACGACGTCAGCGGCGACGTCGCCATCGCCCAGGGCGTGGCCAGCACAAGCAACCTGCGCATGCGCGGCGCCCAGGCGGCGGTGCTGATGGAAGGCACCGCCGACATCGTCGGCCAGACCCAGGACCTGCACGTGGTGGTGGTGCCCGAGATCAACGCCGGCACGGCCTCGCTGGCCTATGCCGTGATCAACCCGGCGCTGGGCCTGGGCACCTTCCTCGCGCAGGCCTTCCTGCGCCAGCCGCTGATGCGCGCGGCGACGCGCGAATTCCGTGTCAGCGGCCCCTGGACCGACCCGAAGGTGGAGGCGCTGGACCACCCGGCCACGAAGTGAAGGCGGGCCGGTGGCCGTGCTGGACCTGCTGGCCGAACCGGCGCTGGCCGGCCTGCTCAGCGACGAGGGGCCGATGCCGCAGGCAGCCGCGTGGCTGCGTTCGGCCGCGGCGTGCGGCTGACGGCCAGAGCCGAGCTGCCGGTCTTGGGCCACGCCGAGGAGCCATTGCGCAGTTGCTGGTAGGCCCGTTCGACGACGCCGTAGCACTCGCAGCTGTGCTGCTCCAGCCCGCGCCTGTCGAGCACCCGGATGTGCCCCCGGTTGTAGTGGATGAGGCCCTGGCGCTGCAGCTGCAGGGCCGCACCGGTCACGCCTTCACGGCGCACGCCCAGCATGCCGGCGATGCGGTCCTGCGTGATCCGCATCTCATCGCCGGCCTGCCGGTCCAGGTGCTGGAGCAGCCAGCGGCACAGCTGCGGGGCCAGCGCATGGTGGCGGTGGCAGGCCGATGTCTGGGCCATGTGCGTGAACAGCGCCTGGGTGTAGCGCAGCAGCTGCTGCATCACCGGCTCGAGGTCGCGTGCGGCATCGGCGATGTCACGCGCGCTCATGCGCCAGGCGGTGCCGGGGCGTTGCACCACGGCACTGCTCAAGGCTGTGCCGCCGCCCATGAAGGCGCACACGCCGACCACGCCTTCGCGGCCGACCACCGCCACCTCGGCGCAGCTGCCGTCCTGCAGCGGCGAGACCAGCGAAACGACGGCGGTGACGGGAAAGTACACGTGGCGCAGCACGGTGCCCGCCTGGTAGAGCGTGGTGCCTGCCGCCAGGTCCACGGCCTCGAGCCTGGACTGCAGCAGCGCTGCGGGTTCGGGCGGCAGCGAGGCCAGCAACTGGTTTTCGGGCGCTGCAAGGGGGTGGGTGCTCAAGAGGGGCGTCTCGTCGATGACCCGGGGGTCGAGGGGACGCAATCTAGGGCCCGGCGCACCGATCCGGTACGTCGAAAGACACAGCCGCCAGCGCAGGGCGATCGCGGTCGATGTCGATCAGACCAGCGGGCGCGCCGGGGGACGGCCGTCGCCGTAGAGGTCCGCCAGCCGCGCCATCGCTTTCACGTCGCGCAGGTGGAGCCGGCCATCGGCGATGCGGTGCAGGCCGCGCCGTTCGAGCTTGCGCAGCGTCTTGTTGGTGTGCACGAGCGACAGGCCCAGGCCGTCGGCGATGTGCTGCTGGGTCAGCGGAAATTCGACCCCGCCGGCACCCGCGTCCGCCTGCAGGGCGCCGGCGCGCTTGAACAGCAGGATGAGCATCGAGGCGATGCGCTCCTCGGCGCTGCGGCGCCCGACCGACAGCAGCGTGTCGTCGACCATCGACTCTTCGTGCGCGGTGAGCCAGGTGATGTTGAAGCCCATCATCGGGCTGCGGCGGTGCAGCTCCCAGAGCGCATCGCGCTGGAAGACGCAGAGCACCGCGTCGGTGAGGGTCTCCACCCCGTGGGCGGCGGCGTCGCCCATGCGCTGCTGCACGCCGATGAAGTCGCCGGCCAGCAAAAAGCTGAGGATCTGCCGGCGCCCGTCGCTGAGGGTCTTGTAGCGGAAGGCCCAACCCTGCAGCAGCGTGTACAGGGGCGCGTCGGTCTGGCCTTCGTGGATCAGCGACTCGCCGGCGCCCAGGCGCCGTTCGCGCCGCTTGAGCGACTGCACGAGTTCGAGTTCCTCGCCCGTCGGTTCGTGGAACAGCTTCAACGGCCGCAGGGGACAGTCGCGGCAGGCCGTCTCTTGAACAGGCGCGGGTGGCGCCGGGGGGGACGGTTCTGCAGGCGGGCTCATGCGCGCAGTGTCGCGCACTCCGCCCGAGCGGGCGACGCTGACGAACACAGGTGGCAGGCCCGCGGCGGCGTGCCAGCGCCCGGGCAGCAGGGCCTGGCCGGGCCGCGCCAGGTCCAGGCCGCGTGCGCGGCTGCACGAAACACCTGATGAACGCCCGGTAGTTCGCCGCCGACCACAGGTCGGCCAATGTGTTCATCGTCGACTCGGTGAATGCCTGCAATGTCACGGCCGGCACTTTGCGGCCGGCATTCATCACCCAAACGCAATTGAACGGCACGGGCACGTCACTGAGTTACGGTCTGGTCAAGGGCGCGAATGCGACCGGCGTGCGCAGGTACTGCAAAGGCAAGTTCCCGGCCGGGGCCACGCTGGACAACACCTTCGTGCAGGTCAGTTCGGTCACCGGCTCGTGCAACCGGACCCTGGTGGCCGGCAGCACGACGGCCACGGCCGGCGGTCTGTGCGGCGTCGTCGAAGCCCTGGTCAGCAATCCCGGCAACGCCAATGCGGGCAGCAAGACATCGCAGGACACTTGCCCGGCGTGCAGCGGTGACTTCAGGGGTGCCGACGGCCACATCGACAGCTTCTCGTCGAATACCTCCTGCTCGGCGCACGATGCCGCCGACCTGGGCAATTTCTGGACACTGCAAACGCCCTGAGGGGAATGCGACATGAATCCGACCTTCGCGAAGTTCGATCTCTGCCAGCGCTTGCTCGTGGTGTTGGCGGCGGCCCTGGCCTGCGTCAGCGTGCCCGCGGCGGCAGTGGGCTCGTTCCAGGACGGCGCCGTCAGCGTCAAGGTCGCCAAGGAAACCGGAGCCCTGGCCATCGACCTCGCCTTGGCCGCCGGCCAGCCCGCGGTGCGCATCACGCTGGGCAGCGCAGTCACGCAGGTCAAGTCCATCCAGCGCGCCGGCGACAAGCTCGTGGTGATGGGCGACCTGGGCGCGGGCGGGGCGACCGAGGTCAGCATCTTCGACCTCGCATCGCGGAGCCTGTCTGATCGTTTCTGGGCTATCGCCCCCGCGCTGTCGCCCGATGGCCAATGGGTGGCCTTCGTCAGGTTCTATCCGATGGGCGGCGTCAGCGGTGTCGAAAGCCAGTACCGCCTCTACAGCCTGGCGCAGAGCCCGGTCCAGAACCGTGCCGCGTTCGCCGGGGTCGC
>CAIWPS010000027.1 GCA_903914615.1 uncultured beta proteobacterium
GATCAGCGCATCGGGCAGGTGCGACAGGTTACCCAGGGTCTCGTTCTTGACCTTGCCGTCTTCGCGGTAACTGCGGCGCAGCAGGTGGGTGCAGTAGACCTTGTCTTTGTAGACCCGCTTGGTGGTGACGACGTGGGCGGTACCTGTGCGAGAAGGCATGGATGAAATTGTGCGCTACGACACGCCAATGCGCAACACATTTTAGTGACTACAAATCTAGGCCAGAAAAAGGCCCGAAAGGGCCAGATTCTTGAGGTGCGACAGACACTTGCCGACAACGCCACTCATGCGAGGGCGCGGAACTTCAGCTTAACACCAGGACCCTAAACAGATCCCGTCAGAGCGACACGACGACTTTTCTTGCAGAGACGCCTCGTCGCAGCTGTGCCAGTGCTTCAGGAATCGCCTTCCGGCCATGCCCACCCACGAGATGCTCCGGAGCTGGTACGAAGCGCTCGCTGGCCAGCGCCGAGCCCAGGAGGTCATTGAAGATCTGCTTGCCCAGCGGCCCTTTCATGAGCGCGGTGCCCCAGTCGCGGTCCGACGAGCGGTACTTGGCCATTTCTGATCGCGGGATTGATCAGAAATCGCGATGCCAATAGCCGGTTATTGAGTTCCGCCGGAACAGGGCGGCGCCCCCTTGAAAGATCGACTGAACTGTGGGCGCCACCTGGAACGACAAAGCAGGCATGACATACCTGTCAGCCACATCGCCAGCGTCGCCGGCTCGGGCACGGCGGCCACGGTGATCTCGCCGGTGGTGTAAAGCTGGCTGATGTCGAGTTGGGTGCCGGGCGCCAGCAGAAGGCCGCTGGTGTCAATGCTGTCAAATCGTCCGACTTCACTACCCCAGCTCAAGAGGTCGTAGGTTTGGCCTGCCTGGGCGACGAAGCCGGTCGAGGACGCCAGTTTGAGTGTGCCGCCCAGGGCCAGTTGGCCGGCCACGATGTACTTGTCGTAGCTGCCGGTGCCCTCTCCGCTGATCACCGCCAAGTAGGTGTTGCTGGCGCCAAATGTGACACTACCCGCATCCGCGATCTGACCGGAAGATGCCGCAGATCCAACGACCAGGCCGCCTTCGAAGTATTTGCCGCCGGTACCGGTGAGCAGCGCACCGGGGCTGGCTGTGACGGCGCCGAAGAAAGTGGCGGTGGCGCCGGCCGAGACGCGGAATTCCGCACCCGACTGCAGCGCCACGGCGTCGTAGAAGGCGGTGCCGCTGTTGCCCGAGAGCACGACGCGCGCCCCCGTGGCCAACGTGACGGGCCCCGAGATGTTGCTGCCGCCGAAGCTGGCATTCAGCTGGCCGTTGACGATGAGACCGCCACGCAGATCCAGGTTGGCGCCCTGCAGGTTCAGCTGCCCGTTGCTGGCGATGGTCACAGGCGCCAGCGCCAGCAGGTTGGCCGAACCGCCGCCACCATAGACGCGCGCCGTCCCTTCGATGGCCAGCGGTCCGGTGAACTGCATCGTCTGCGAACCATTGACCTGCAGCACCCCGCCCGTCTGCACCGTCAACGGGCCGCCGAGCTGGCCGCTGCCTGTGAGCAGGCCGTTGGCGCCGATGAAGGCGCCGTTGGCGGTGGTGGTTTGGCCGCCGGCCAGGTCGAAGGTGACGAGCTGTCCGGCGGCGCCGTTGACGGTGAGGCTTCTCACGCTGGCGTTGCCGCTGCCCTTCACTGTGATGGTGTCGGCCGAGGTGATGAGCACGTCGTGCAAGGTGTTGGGCGTGTAGCCCACCGATCCCAGGCCGCCGACGTTCCAGTGCGCGGCGTCGTCCCAGTTGCCGCTGCCGCCCTGCCAGTCAGGCTGCAGTGTGATGACGTAGGCAGCGACCACGCCGTTGTGAATGCCGGTGCCGACGATCTGGTAGAAGTTGTTGATGCCGGTGGCGTCTGTCAAGGTCCAGCCCGCCGGGGCCACGCTGTTGAGGTCGATGGTCTTGCCAGCCTGCCACAGCACCGCGTGCTGGTCGCCGCCGGCGGTAGTGGCGTTGCCGACGATGAAGCCGGCGCCGTTGATTGCATTGGCGTTGCTGTAGAGGCCGCCGAGCGTGCCCAGGTCGGTCATGGCGCCGTTGCTGTAGGCGAAGGCGTGGTTGGTGTTGAGGTCGGGGTCAAGGTAGCTCACGCCGACGGCCACGCCGGCGTCGTTGATGGCATTGGCGTAGCTGAACGTGCCGGCGCTCAGCGTGCCCAGGTCCTGCATGCTGCCGCTGCTGTAGATGAAGGCATGGCCCTGGCTGTCCTGGCCCACCACCTGGCCGCTGGCGTTGACACCGTAGGCGCCGGAGCCTGCGCCGCCCAGCGGTGTCAGGGTGCCCTGGCTGTAGACGAAGCCGGTGGAGTTCAGGAAGTTGCCGCCGGCGTTGAAGGTGTCGGCCTCGCCCACCACCGTGCCGCTGGCGTTGATGCCGTAGGCGTAGCTGTAGTTCGCGCCCCCGCTGCCATAGCCCAGGGCCGTGAGCGTGCCGCCGCTGTAGAGCACCGCCTGCGTGCTGCCGCCGCCGATGCGGGCAGCGCCGGCGATGTCGCCCGCACTGTTGATGGCGTAGGCCCCGCCGGCGCTCACCCCCCAGGCCGACGCCAGGCTGGTCAGCGTGCCGCTGGCATAGCTGTACTCGACGGGCTGGTATAGCGTCGAGCCCGCGGTGCGCGAACCGCCCACGACCAAGCCGCTGTCGTTGATGCCGGCCGCATAAACCGCATCGCCGCCGAGATTGCCGATGTCTGTGACCGTCCAACGCCCGCTGGGGATGTCGGCTGCCGCCGGCGCGCCGTGTGTGCACAGCCCTGCCGCCATCAGCGCTGCGGTCAGGATTCTTGGTTTCATGAGTCCTCCTCAAGTGGCTGGGAACGCCTCGGGATCGACCCTGCCAGGTCGCCGAGCCTCCTGCAGTAAGAACAAGGTTTCACTGCGGGCCCGGTCAGCCGCTGACCCCCTCGATTGGGGGGAGGCGCGGCCCCGCGGTGGCATCCCGCCGTATCGCGGCGGTGAGGGCAAGAACCACTTCAACTTCAATGCGCGGCGCTGTCGCGCCGGTCACCGATGACTCGGCAACTGCGCACTCAAGTAGGGTGCGACCTGCGCGTGAGCGGCGTAGGCCTGGTGGGCAAGGTGGATTTGCCGCTCCGCCGCCGCAGCGTTGTCAGGCGCCAGGCACGCGCTCAGCGCCAGCCGTGTGCCTGCGATGATCACGTCAACCGGATCGACCAGGGGCTCGCGCAACTCCAGCGCCCGCTGCAGCCAGCCGCGACCGTCATCGGCCAAGCCCGACGCACAGAGCACGCGCCCGCGGGTCTCGAAGACCGTCGATCGCAGGCCGTTGTAGCCCGCCAGGGCAGGTGCTTGGGCCGCAGCCAGCAGCTCGGCGCTGAGATGAAGGGCCGCCTCGGACTCGCCCCGTGCCAGCGCCACGCGTGCCAACAGGTCGCGGGCGCGCAAGCGCCGAACCTGGTCGCTCAGGCCCGGGTCGGCGGCCGACTGCAGCGCGGCCAAGGCCTCGCGCTGCGCTTCGTCCAGGCGTGCACCGTCGAAGGCGAACTGGGCATAGGTGAGCTGCACCTCGGACAACGGCGCCACGGTGTGATGCTCCTGCTTTCTGCGCACATCGAAGACCTCGTCCAACAGCTGCCGAGCCTCGGCTTCCTCGCCGCGCTGATGCAGTGCCTTGGCGAGGGCCAGCGTCGCGGGGCTTCCCTGCAATGGGTCCTTGCGCTGCTGCCACAGGGCCCGGGCCAGTTGCAGGACGGGTTCAGCCTGTTCGACCAGCCCCAAGCCCACCAGCGCGACACCCAGCCGCATCACCGCAGCCGCATGGGAGTTGCTGCCCATGCGCGTTCGACCCAGCGCATCCGCGGAACGCTGCAGCGCCTCCAGGCCCTCCTTTTCACGGCCCAGCCGCAGAAGGGCCTGACCACGAAGGCTATCGTTGGACAGCGTCAGGAAGTGCTCAGCCCCCAGCCCGGCTGCGTAGCCCGTCGCGGCTTCGTTGTAGTCCTCAAGCGCGCCCTTCGCATCGCCAGCGACGTCGCGTATGGCCGCGCGCAGCGAATGGGAGTTGGCCACGTCCACTGGCGAAACCCCATGACCGGCGGCAACGGCGACGGCCTCGTCGGCGACGCGCAATGCATCGGGCACATCGTCCAGGCCCCGATACACCTGGGCAAGCGCCATCAAGGCACCGGTCCGACCTTCGTCCCCCGGATGGCGCTCGCGGTACAGCGCCACGGCCTGCAAGAGCTTGTCTCGTGCGGCCGGGAGCTGCGCCGATCCCGCACGGCGCAAGAGCATGCTGACCAGCGTCAGCGACCGGGCGTAGTCCGATGAGGTGCGGTCCCCCAACGCGCTGAAGACTTCGGTGGCGCGGTCCAGCCAGGGTTGTGCGGCATCGAAGTGGCCGGCGAAAGTTTCTGCATCGGCCAACATGATCAGCAGGTGGGCCTCGCGCGGGTGCGGCACACGATCGGCGCGTTCGGACATCGCCAGCGCCTGCTTCAACAGGGCCACGCTCTGCGCCGGGCGGTCCATCGTTTCATAGGCTGAACCCAGTGTCTGCAACAATTCAATCTTGACTTCGGGTTGGTCATCCAGTTCATGCACCATTCGATGGCTGGTCTTGTCCAGCAGTTGCAGAACGGTTGCTTCACTCGGCGGCCGCCCGTCGGCCAGGCCGGGGTCCTCGCCGGTGAGCATCTTGAGCAGGAATTCCTTCACTGCAGTCGCCTGGCGGGCTGCCAGCTGCGCCTTCTGCGCCTGCATCACCGCATAACCTGTCACGCTGACCAGTGCCGCCACCGCGAGCATGGTGCAGGCCAACTCAACCCGAAAGCGGCCGACGAACTTGCGCGCCCTATACGCAAGTCGGTCGGGCCGAGCCCGGACGGGCTCTTGGCGTCGGAAGCGATCCAGGTCCATGCGCAGTTCATTGGCGCTGGCGTAGCGCTGCTCGGGCGCCTCGCGCAGCGCCTTGGCCACGATGGCGTCCAGATCGCCTGCCAGGCGCTTCGCCGGCACCGGCGGCGAAGCCTGCAGGGCGGCTGCACGGCTTGGGGACTCTGCCGGCTGTGGGAGCAGTTGCTGCATTGCCGCAGCCAGAGGCTGCCGTTGGACAGGATGCGCAGGCTCACCGCACAGCAATTCGTGCAAGAGCAGGCCCAGGGTGTAGACGTCCGCGGCCGTCGTGACGGGCGCCCCTGTGAACTGCTCTGGAGCTGCGTAGCCGGGTGTCAGGGCCAGCTCTCGCGTGGCATCGCCCGTCGGGGTGTCCAGCAGCCGTGAGATGCCGAAGTCCAGCAGCTTCGGCCGGCCCTCAGGAGTGACCAGCACATTGGCCGGCTTCAGGTCGCGATGCACGACCAGGTTGCGGTGGGCGTATGCCACCGCGTCGCAAACTTCGGCGAACAGCGACAGCCGCTGCTCGAGCCCTGCACCCGTCTCGCGACACCAGCTCACGATCTGCTGCCCCTGGACGAACTCCATCACCATGTAGGGACGGCCGTCGGCCGTGACGTCGCCGTCCAGCAAGCGCGAGATGCCTGGGTGGTCCAGTCGGGCCAGGATCTGGCGCTCGGACCGAAAACGCGCGTCCTGGTAGGGCGTGTCAACTCGTATCAGCTTTATCGCCACCTGCATGTCGAACTGGCCATCGGCGCGTTCGGCGCGATAGACCTCGCCCATGCCGCCTCTGCCGATCAACTCGAGCACCCGCCATGGCCCCAGCCGAGTGCCGGCAACGAGGCCCAGGCATTCCTCATTCAGGCTTGGCGGATCGCCGGACAGCAATCGCAGCGCCGGCTGGTCGAGCAGGCCGTGGTCTTCGTCCAGCCGCGCGGCAAGCGAGCTCAGTTCGCGCGCCATCACGGTGTCGCCGGCGGCCAGGCGCTCGATCAGCGCCGGTCGCCCCTCCGGCGGCGTGGCCAGTAATTCGTCCAGGGCAGCATCGACGCGCTGCCACGACGGCGAGGCGTTCGAATCAGATTCCGGCATCGGCGATCCAGGCGACATGAACACAGGCCGAAAGGGCTGCGTGCGACGCGCTGCGCTGGGGCATACTGGCCCGGCGATGCTGACTGACCCCGAATTGACCCACAGCGCAGACGTGCTTGTGCCCTTGTTGTACAGCGACTTGCGTCGCTTGGCGCGACGTGCGCGCTGGCAAGTATCGGCCGGGCAGACCGTACAGACCACGGCGCTGGTCAACGAAGCCTACCTGCGCCTGCGGCGCAGCGAACGTTTCAACGACAGGCAGCATTTCATGCGCTCGGCGGCTATGGCGATGCGCCAGATTCTCATCAACTTGGCGCGGGAGGCACTGACTGAAAAGCGCGGTGCGGGCGCGATCAGGGTCGACCTGGACGACGCGCCAGAACTGCCCGCCCCAGATGCACAGGCGCTGCTCGAGGTGCACGACGCGCTGCTTCGCCTGCATGCGTTCAGCCCGCGCTCGGCCCAGGTCGTGGAATGCCGTTTCTTCGGCGGCTACAGTGACGAAGATACGGCCGCCGCCCTGGGCATGAGCGAGCGCACGGTCCGTCGCGAGTGGCTGAAGGCGAGGGCTTGGCTGCTGCGCGAGATGGGCGGGGACACGAAGGTACAAGACGCCTAGGCATGAGCCGGCGCGATGCGCGGACGGCCGGGGCCCTGTACGCGAAGGAGTTGTTGTGATCTGCAATCGGAATTCCCTTCGACCGAAGACAACAACACGCTTCGAGCCTGAGACCGGCCATCGCGCTTGCAGATTGGCGAACCTGGCCGACAGGCCCGATGCGCCGAAAGGGTGTCTCGCCCGACCTTGAGCACTCGGCTCTCCTTGCGCGGCAAGCCACAGTCGTGCCCCAAAGACAGATTCAGGCATGCACGGATGGAGCCTCCGCAGATTGCCGCTTCCATGGTCCTTCGCATGGACAAGACCCCCTAGTTTGGAAGTGGTCCGTTTGTCCGAAACGGGAGCGGAACCGTGTTTAAGCATGGACCGCATGGCTAGCCAATGCGCCGTGGCGGACTGACGGTTCACACATTCCACGTTTCCGGAGGATCCATGAGTCATTTCTATCGCCTGTTGCGTCCGCTCACCCTGGGTCGATCGATGCCGCCGTGCTCGCCGACGCCGCGACCGACATCGATCTGCATCTCAACCACGTGTTAAGGGGAAACGCATCATGATGAGTGCACTATTTTTCCCGTCCGGCTTGCCGCTGAGTCGAAGGACATTTCTGGCGCTGGCCTTCGCTGCGGGATTGACGATGGGGATCGTCGCGCCGGCAGAGGCGGACATCACCAGCTTCACCGTCTATCACAGCTACAGCTATACGCAGGACGCGATGGGCCTGTCGGCCGGTGTCCCGGGGGTTCAAGCGATCGTCATTTCCAACGTCAACGGCGAATTCAACGGCGGTACGGTGTCCACACCCGACGGCTCGGTCTACACGGTGCTCAACCAGAGCAGTCCCGGATACCCATTCGACCAGTTTGGTGCCTATTTCGGTCCACAGCCTTTTGGAACCTTCACGGCCAACCTCAGCAACTCTGTCACGAGTGCGACGGGCTCGGCCAATCTGGTCTACACCGCGGACCACTATCCCGGCATCGCGCCCCAGGTCAGCAACTACGCCGCCCTGCAGCATTTCGATCCGACCCAGGACAACAGCATCGTGCTGACAAGCGGGTTTAGCGTTCCCGCCGGCGCTACCGCTGCGTCGACCACATTCTTCATCTATGATGAAAATTCCAATGTTCGGCTGCTCCAGTACAGCCTCGATCCGGGCGCAACCGTGTTCGACGTTCCGGCCAATACCGCGAGCTTCAGCGAGACCATCGGCTACTACTTCGAGGTCGACTTCGATTACGCCGTCACGGTCAATGGCGTCACTAATACCGACGTCTATCGCAAGATCACCACGGGCGACATCAACGCCGCGGCCGTGCCCGAGCCCGCGAGTTGGGCGATGATGCTTGCGGGCTGCGCAGCGGTCGTCGCGAAGAGCGCCCGCCGACTGCGTCGGCGACCGCCACAGGCCGCCATGGGCTGAGAC
>CAIWPS010000028.1 GCA_903914615.1 uncultured beta proteobacterium
CCAACCTATGTCCCGACTCAGGCCCAGCTCTACGTTGCGGTCGTCGCCCACGGATCGGCTGCGCCGGCGCTGTCGACCTACGAGCTTTATGGAGCCGCGGTACCGCTGGGGACTCTGGTCAACATCACGGCGGCCGGATCCGGCGCAGCTCCTCCTACATATTGCTCGGCCAGGGTGACACCCGGCCAACTGCCGACTCCCACCACTCAGCCAATCGTCGATCGCGATCCCGGCGCCGGTACCTTTGCGGCGGGGCTCGACGTCTATGTTCTGAAGACCTACACCAACGCGCTCGGAGAGACACCTGCAGGGCCAGCGAACAGCGTCGTGAATACTGCGCTGAACGACGCCATCCAGGTGACGGTGGATGAACCGCTGGGTCCAGAAAACGAGAAACTCTATACGATCTCGAGCATCGGGATATACGAGGCAGACGTCCCCACCGGCACCCCAGCTCCACCGTCGTCTGCTTTCTCGCTGGTTGGCTACTACCAGCCCGGCACGACCACGCTAATCACGGCAACAGCCTCAGGTCAGAATCCCCCGCTCACGAACACGACAGGGTCCGGTGGCGCGATCAAGGCCGACACTGCGACAGGCGGTGCAAACGGCACGCAGGGATACAGGTTTGCGTCCTGCATGTGGATCAACCAGATGCAGACCTACTCTGGATTTACGCAGGCCTCGGTGGTCAAGACCATCATCGATGAGGACGGTTGGGAGATCGGCGTCTTCAATTTGCTGTCAGGCCCTCCGAACGTTGTCGGCCGCATCATTCCATTCACGATCGCCGACGCTTCGCAGGCTGGCCCATTCGATTGGATCGGCAACGTCAACCTGCAGGTGCCCAGCCAGAACGTTGTTTATCCGGCGCAGACGCTGATCAACACCGTAGAGCAGTCGGCTACCGTGATCCTCGACAACACGACCACTCAGGCCCTGTTCAATTTCACCGACACCTACCTGACCGCGCAGAACAATGTCGACGACAGGCTCAGTCTGGCCATCCCGCCAGTGGGCATGCGCGTCGATTACCTGACAAGCGTGGACAGGCTGGCCGTGGTTGGCGTCCCCGGGCTCACCAGTGGCGCGTGGATCTCTCTCGGCGCCGACTACGAGAGCTTCGACAAGGCGAACAGCCCGGTCCCAATCGTCACCAACGGCGACATCTGCTACGGGGTGACCGACAAATACAAAGGCATTCCGTTTTGCGTGATGGGCCGCGGCGGCTTTACTCTCAGCCCGAACACCGGCAATCCGAACAGTTGGAACGCTCAACGACGCTGGGGCGGCAATCCCGGCGAAGGCGTAGGCCCGTGCGGCTATCGCGCCTGGGCTGCGTGCGGCAAGTTCATCTGCTTTGCTCATCCGTCAGGGTTTTACAAGTACGACGAGAGCGATCCTGACATGATGCAGAAGGAAATCCCACGCGAGTGGGCTTCGATCAACTGGGCAGCAGCTCAGACGATCAGCGTCACCATCGACGAGGACTCGCACACGATTCACATCCATGTGCCTACCGGCGCGAGCACAACGCCGAACGCGGATATGGTGCTGTCCTACATCGAAGGTTGGGGCAACGTCATCCACTTCTCGACGTATAGCGGCAAGGAGATCTCGATGGATGCCGCGAGGCGCTGGTCGACGCATGATGTCGCAGCCTTCCTGTCTCTGCGGATGGAGCGCCAACTTCCTCCCGACGGGAATGTCTACATGGAC
>CAIWPS010000029.1 GCA_903914615.1 uncultured beta proteobacterium
CTCGCCCATCGGCCTGCCGCCGGGCAAGGACGGCTGGACCTTCCGCCTGCCGCAGAGCAACGACGTGATGGCCCACGCCATGGCTGGGCTGATGGTCAAGCAGGGGGTGAAGACGCTGGGCTTCCTCGGCTACACCGACGCTTACGGCGAGCAGTGGCTGAAGTCGATCAGCGCCGAGGCCGAGAAGAACGGCATGAAGATCGTCGCCACCGAGCGCTTCGCGCGCAGCGACACCAGCGTCACCGCACAGGCGCTGAAGCTGGCGGCGGCCCGGCCCGACGCCATCCTCGTCGTCGCCTCGGGGTCGGGGGCGGCGATGCCCGAACTGGGCATCCTGGAGCGCGGCTACAAGGGCCGCATCTACCAGACCCACGCCGCGGCCACGCGCGACCTCATGCGCGTCGGCGGCAAGGCCGTCGAAGGCACCTATGTCGTCAGCGGCCCCGCGGTGGTGGGCGAACTGCTGCCCGACAGCCACCCCAGCAAGAAGCTGGCGCTGGACTTCGTCGCCAGGTACGAAAAGGCCTACGGCACCGGCTCGCGCAACCAGTTCGCCGGCCATGCCTACGACGCGCTGCTGGTGCTGGAGAAAACGGTGCCGGTGGCGCTGAAGAAGGGCCGGCCCGGCACGCCGGCCTTCCGCGCCGCGCTGCGCGACGCCATCGAAGGCATGGGCCGCACGGTGTTCTCGCACGGTGTGATGAACTGGACCGCTGCCGACCACTGGGGCTACACCAACGAGACCGGCGTCATGCTCAAAGTGGTGAACGGCGACTGGGCGCTGGCCGACTGAGCCGCAGATCAGGCCGGCGGAGCGCCTTCCTTGCGGTGCTGGCGGCGCTCAGCCTTCAGCGCCGCCTTGCAGCCCTCGCTGAGCTTGTCGCGCTGCGGGCGCAGGCAGGCCATGATGCGGCCTTCGCCGGGCTGGACGCCGGGGCACAGCGTCTTGACGTCCTGCGCGCAGGCGGCCGCGGCGGCGCCGCCGGGCGCCGATGCGGCGGCGTCGGCGGCGAAGGCGGCCGGGGCCGCCAGGCCGGTGAGCAGGGTCAGCGTGGCCAGCACTCGGGTGGGTTTCATGGGTCGGACCTTTCGGGGTGGGGGAACGTGGGCAGCGAAAGGGCGCCGGCGCCGTTCAGGCGCGCACGACGCCCAGGGCCTGGCCGGCCTGCCATGCGTGGCCGGGGAAGACGTCGTCCAGCCGCGCCTCGGGCAGGCCGACGTGGCGCGTGCAGACCTCGGCCAGCACCTGGCGGAAGTCGGTCGTCACGGCGAGGTCGCGGCCTTCGTAGAGCGCGTCGGCCGCCAGCCCGGGCCAGCGGCCCAGCACCTGGCCGCCGGCGACGCGGCCGCCCAGCAGCCACATCACGTTGCCATGGCCGTGGTCGGTGCCGCCATTGCCGTTCTGGCGCACGGTGCGGCCGAACTCCGACATCACGACCACCGTCGTCTCGTCGAAAGCCGGCCCCAGCCCCTGCGCCAGCGCCGCCAGGCCGCGGCCCAGCGGCTGCAGGCGGTTGGCCAGCTGGCCGCTGGCCGCGCCCTGGTTGGCGTGCGTGTCCCAGCCGCCCAGCGCCAGGAAGGCCAGCTGCACGCGGCGGTCGCGGCGCATCAGCTGCGCCAGCCGCGCAGCGTCGTCGGGAAAACCGTTGGGCAGCGGCGCGCCGTTGTCGGCGGCCTGCATCTCGCGCTGCAGGTCCTCGCCGGCCATCGACGACATCACCTCGCGGTGCGCCAGCTGCGAAGCCTGGTAGGCCTGTGCCAGCTTGTCGTCGCCGTCGTAGAGCTGTGCGAAGGCGTCGCCCACCGGCCGGCGGTCGAGCAGCGTCGGCCTGGTGGCGGCGCTGCCCGAGGCGATGGTGGCGATGGCGTTGCGGCCGGCGCAGATGCGCGGCAGCACCGGGCCGACGCTGACGGCGCGCGTCGGCGCGGCGCGCTCGATGCCGTCGGCGGGCAGTGCGCCCAGCAGCCGGTTCAGCCAGCCGTCGGGCGTGGACTTGCGGCCCGGCGTGGCCGATTCCATGTAGTCCTGGGCGTCGAAGTGCGAGCGCGTGGCGTCGGGCGAGCCGGCGGCGTGGACGAAGGCCAGCCGGCGCTGCTGCCACAGCGGCAGCAGCGGCGCCAGCGCCGGGTGCAGGCCGAAGCGGCCGTCGAGGTCGAGCACGCCGCCTTCCGCACCCGGGCGCGCCAGCGCGATGCTGGGCCGCGCCGCGGCGTAGCCGGGGTCGGCGTAGGGCACGACGACGTTCAGGCCGTCGACGGCGCCGCGCAGCAGGATGACGACCAGCCGCCCCTGGCCGGCGGGGCTGTCGGTGCGGGCGGCCCAGGCCGCGCGGCCGATGGGAAGGAGGGCGCTGCCCATCAGGGCGGCACCTTGCAGCAGGGTTCGGCGTTGCATGGGGTGTCCTCGGTTCGGGGCGGGTGCTTTCAGTGGCGCATGAAGTCGGGGCTGCCCAGCAGCATCGCCGCGCGCAGCGCCGGGTCGGCCTGCGCCACCGCCGTGCGCGTGCGCGCCGAGATGCCGTCGCCCAAGGTGGCGAGCAGGGCATCGGCATCGACGGGCGGCGTCGCCCAGTCAGGGTTGAAGCGTGCGGGCGGCTCCCTTTCGGCGATCTTCTTCAGTGCGCCGGGCGTGGCGCCGCGTTCGTCCTGCGCCGACAGCGGCCGCGCGAAGGGCAGGCGGCCCGAGGCCAGCGCGGTGGCGAAGCCGATGCGGCGCGTCAGCGCGTCGGGGTTCAGCCACGCGGCCTCGGTGTTCTTGTAGCCGTCGGGCGTGGGGCAGCCGTACAGCGGCATGCCCAGCTGGTAGAGCGCGGCCAGCAGCGGCCGCACGTTGCTCACCGGCACGTTGGACGCGCGCACCGCCGACAGCAGGTAGCGGTAGGGCGTCTTGAACTTTGCGGCCTGCGGGGGCGGGTCGCGGAACTCGGCGCTGGCGAACAGCGTTTGCAGCACGGCACGGATGTCGCCGCCGCTGTCGAGGTAGCGTTGGGAGATACGGTCGACCAGCGCCGGCGGCGGCTCGTCGGCGACGAAGGCCTGCGCCAGCTCGAAGGCGATATGGTGCGCCGTGGCCGGGTGCACGGCCAGCACGTCCAGCGCCCATTCGCCCTCGGCCTGGCCGCGCGCGGCGACCGTGTGGCCCAGCCACTGCTTGGTGCCGTTGTCGTGCCGCCTCGCGTCGAAGGTGAACAGCGCATCGCTGCCGCGACCGCGCGCGGCCAGCGTCCAGCCGGTGAGCATGCGCGCCAGCTCGGTGACGTCCTTCTGCGTGTAGCCACCGTCCACGCCCAGGGTGTGCAGCTCCATCAGCTCGCGGGCGTAGTTCTCGTTCAGGCCGCTGGCCTGGGCCAGTGCGCCGGCGCCGCGCGGTGCCTGGTAGCCCGGCGCGGCCGAGAGCCAGTTGTCCAGGTAGAAGAGCATCGCCGCGTGGTGCGCGGTGGCACCCAGCAGGTCGCGGAAGCGGCCCAGCGCGTGCGGGCGGATGGCCTCGCGCTCGTAGTTCTCGACCAGCACGCGGTCCAGGCCCTTGCCGCTGAAGACGTTGAAGTGGTTGAACCAGAAGTCGACCATCACCTCCTGCAGCTGGCGCGGGCTCTGCAGCGCGTTCAGCAGCCTGGCCTGGCCCGACTCCAGCGTGATGCGCTGGTAGAGCTCGCGGCGCTGCGCCTTGCCGGCGTCGCTGTCATTGCGCGCGGCCTGCGCGGCCTGCCGGAACTGCGCCACCAGCTCGCGCTCGGACAGCCGCGTCGTGCCCAGGCCGGCCAGCTGCTGCTGCAGCGCGGCGGGCAGCGGCAGCCGCTCGGGGTGCAGCTGCTCGTCGATGTAGCGGTCGATGCCGACCTGCTGCACATGCGCCAGGTCGCCCGGCGCCGGGCCGAAGCTCAGGCGGTTGACGACGTGCAGCGCCTGCGCAGCGCTGCTCTGCTGGGCGTGCACGGACGTCGCACCGAGCGCGGCCAGCGCCAGGCCGGCGCAGGTGCGAAGCAGGGCACGCAAGAGTTCGGTTCGGGCCATCGGTGGGCGCTCCTGCAGGCAAGCCGGGCGGGTGTGCGCCGGCAGGTGCCGGCGGCCAGCCCAGACAACGCCTGCCATTGGAACGCAGTTGACGCCCGCGACATTGCGGGCACGCAAATCCCGGCAAAGCGCGGTGAAGCGGCCCGGTGCCGGGTGAAGGCTGGGTGAAGGCTGGGTGAAGGCCGCGTGCAAGCCGAGTGCAAGCCGAATGAAGGCCGGCACGAAGCGATGCCGCCGGTGGCGGCCTTCAGCCCTTGCTCAGCCCTTGCGCGTGGCCGCGCGCAGCGCCAGCTCGAGGCGGCTGCGGGCGTGGAGCTTTTCCATGATGCGGCTGACGTAGTTCTTCACCGTGCCTTCGGCCAGAAACACCGCGGCTGCGATC
Source organism: uncultured beta proteobacterium (assembly GCA_903914615.1). Lineage (GTDB taxonomy): Bacteria > Pseudomonadota > Gammaproteobacteria > Burkholderiales > Burkholderiaceae_C > Rubrivivax. The sequence continues at coordinate 4,397 of CAIWPS010000029.1, forward strand.
TGCTTGTTGCTGCGGCCCTGCGCGATGAGGTCCAGGATCCGCGCTTCCTTCTCGTTCAGCGCCTCGTCGGGCATGCTCGGCACGGCGCTGGCCGGCGGCGCTGCCGCTGCCGCCGGTTCGCGCGCGAAGCTGCGGAACTGCGCCATCACCTTGCGCGCGATCGCGGGCGACAGGCGCGACTCGCCGCGGTGCACGCAGCGGATGGTGTCCAGCACCTCGGCCTCGGAGGCGTCCTTCAGCAGGTAGGCCTGGGCCCCGGCGCGGATGGCCTCGAAGACAAGCTCGTCGTCGTCGTAGGTGCTCAGCACGACGACCCGTGTCTCGGGCAGCCGGGCCGTGATCTCGCGCGTGGCGACAACGCCGCTGGCACGCGGCATCTGCAGGTCCATGACGACGACGTCGGGCACCGTCAGCAGCGCCTGCTCTATGGCATCCAGGCCGTCGCAGGCCTGGCCCACGACCTCGATGCCGGCCTCGGTGGCCAGCATCATCGCCAGGCCGCGGCGGATGAGCGGCTGGTCGTCGACGATGAGCAGGCGCAGCGGGCGTTCCGCCATCGCCCCTTCGGCCAGGCTCATGGCCCGGCCTGCGGGTCGGCGGCTCCGCCGCCGCCTGAGCTGGCCTGCAGCCGCGATTGCAGCTCGCCGAAGAGCGGCGATGGCAGGTGGGCTGCGAAAAAGCGCAACATGCTGGCCACGGCCAGACCGGCCTGGGCCGGCGTCAGGCCTGCGGACCGGCTGACGGCATGGATCAGTTCGTCCATCATCGCCATCCGATCAAGCTCCGGCAGCGCAGCAGCGCAGGTCCATGTCCATCGTCAAAGCTTATCCCAGGCACCGCGCCCGGCCCAGTGACCGCGGGCATGCCGAAGTCATGACCTTCGGCCCGGCCGCGGCCCGGCGCGCACCTTGAGGCTGCGCCAGCAGTTCGATCCGCGGCTGCATGTGGCGGCAGCCATAGGCTGGGCGGTCTTCGTCGTCGTCACGCTGGCCGCGCTGGTGGCGGCCCAGGGCGCCGCCAGCGAAGCCGAGCAGCGCGCCCGCGCCGACGCCGAGGCGCTGCTGGCGGAACTGGCCACGCAGGTGCGCGACGCCGTCTCCATGCACCTGGAGACGCGGCGCTCGCTGCTGCAGGCCAAGGCGGCGCAGATCACGGCCTCGGCCGATGCCGGCACCGACGCCCTGCGGCGCACGCTGGACGCCTTGCAGACGCCCTTCCCCGAGTTCGTCTGGCTGGGCGTGGCCGATGGCAGCGGCCGCCTCGTCGGCAACACCGGGGATGGCCGGCAGGGCGAGGACGTGTCGGCGCAGACCTGGTTCCAGCAGGGCCGGCGGCACAGCCATGTCGGCGACGTGCAGGCGCCGCAGCCCGGCCGCGCCGCGGCGCCGCGCTGGCTCGACTTCGCCGTGCCGCTGCCGGGGCCCGCCGGCCAGCCTGCGGGCGTGCTGGCGGCGCATGTCGCCTGGCCCTGGGTCGAGGCGGTGGTGATGAAGATGCAGCGCGCGCTCAACCAGCGCCGCCAGATCGAGGTGCTGCTGGCGGCGCGTGATGGCACAGTGCTGGTCGGGCCGCCGGGCTGGCAGGGGCGGCGCTACGGACCGGAGGCCGACATCACCGAGGGCGGCGCCTGGGTCGTGGGCAAGCGCACCGAGCTGCGCCTGGCCGACGGCCTGGGGCTGGGCTGGACGGCGATCGTGCGCCAGGGCGCCGAAGCTGCGCTGGCGCCGGTGCGGACGACGCGGCGCAACGTCTTCGTCACCGTCTTCGTGGCCGGGCTGCTGGCCGCCGTGGCCGCGGCCCTCGTCACGCGCGTGCTGACGCGCCGGCTGACGCGCCTGGCCGCCGACGCCGAGGCCGTGCGTCGCGGCGAGCGGCGGGCCCTGGCGGTGCCGCCGGGGGTGGACGAGGTCAGCCGCATCGGCGCCACGCTGGCCCAAGTGGTGGACCACCTGCAGACCGAGAAGCAGGCGCTGCAGCAACTCAACGCCGAGCTCGACCGCCGCGTCGCCGAGCGCACCGCGCGCATCGAGCGCATGGCCGACGAGGCGCGCCACGCCGCCGTCACGCGCGAACGGCTGCGCATCGCGCGCGACCTGCATGACACCCTGGCCCATTCGCTGATGGCGCTGCTGACGCAGATCCGCCTCGTGCGCAAGCTGCGCGACCGCCTGGACGCCCAGGCGCTGGACGCCGAGCTGGCGCGGGCCGAGGAAGTGGCCGGCACCGGCCTGGCCGGCACCCGCGCCACCATCGCGCAGATGCGCGACCACGGCGTGCGCGACACCGGCCTGGGCACGGCGCTGCAGGACCTGTTGCGGCGCCACGGCCAGCGCACCGGCCAGGCCGTGGCGCTGCAGGCCGACGCCGCCGCCAGCGCCTGGGCGGCAGGCTGGGCCGACGAACGCGCGGAGACCGTCGTGCGCATCCTCGAGGAGGCGTTGCGCAACGTCGAGCGCCACGCCTCGGCCAGCGCGGTGCAGCTGGCGCTCAGCTGTGCAGAGGCCGGCGACACGGCCGCCGCCGCGGGCGCGCCCAGGCCGGTGCACGTCGAACTCGCCGACGATGGCTGCGGCTTCGACCCCGCGGCGCCGCGGCCGGGCCACTACGGCCTGCTCGGCATGCAGGAGCAGGCGGCGCTGATCGGCGCCCGGCTGGGGGTGCACAGCGCGCCCGGCCAGGGCACCCGCATCGTGCTCGACTTCGGCGCCTGAAGCCGGCCGCGGCCGGCGCCGGTGCCCTCGGGCATGACGCAGGTCGTGACCCCGAAGTGACCTGCCGCACTGTCGCCGGCGCCGCCGGTTGCTTAGATTCCTGGCGATGGGCACACAGGCGGCCCCGCCCACTTCGGGCACCGCGCCTGTTTCGTTCGGAGACTTCCACAGTGTCGACCATCAAAACCACCACGCTAGGGCTCAGCCTGGCCGCCTTGCTGGGCGCCTGCAGCAGCACCCCCGTGACGCCGCCGCCGGTGCAGACCGCCGCCGTGGCGCCCAAGCCTGCCCCGACGCCGCCCGCGCCGCCGCCCGCGGCCACCCCGCGCTCGATGCCGACGTCCACCGTCGCCACCGTGACCCTGCCCGCCTACCTGGACCCGAAGAGCGACATCTACAGCGGCCGCAGCGTCTACTTCGACTTCGACGCGGCGCTGCTCAAGCCGGAATTCAGCTCGCTGGCCGAGCGCCAGGGCAAGTACCTCGCCGCCAACCCTCAGCTGGTGGTGCGCGTGGAGGGCAACACCGACGAGCGCGGCAGCGCCGAGTACAACCTCGCGCTGGGCCAGAAGCGTGCCGAGGCGGTGAGCAAGGCGCTGAAGATCTACGGCGTCAAGGACAGCCAGCTGAACGTCGTCAGCTGGGGCAAGGAAAAACCCAAGGCGCAGGGCCACGACGAGTCCGCATGGGCGCAGAACCGCCGCGCCGACATCGTCTACCCGCCGAAGTAGGACCCGGCGCGGCTCAGGCCGGCACCGGCTGCGTCGCCCAGGGCGGCGCTTCCGAC
>CAIWPS010000030.1 GCA_903914615.1 uncultured beta proteobacterium
CCCCGCGGTCGAGCGCGAGACCTGGGTGACTGTGGGCATGGCGCTGCACAAGGACGTCGGCGGCGCGCTGGGATTCGACTTGTGGTCGACCTGGTCGAAGTCGTGCCCGGAGAAGTTCGACCCGCAGGACCAGCAGCGCGTATGGCGCAGCTTCAGCAACAAGCCCATGGGGCAGGCTGTCCAGCTCGGCACCATCTTCGACCTGGCCTACAAGCATGGCTTCAGCCGGCCCAAGCCGGCGCCGCTGGTGTTGGTGCAGCCGTCAGCGGGCAAGCCGGACCCGCGCACACTGAACACGATTCCGGAGATAGTCGAAGGCCCCAGGGTGCAGCTGCAGGCCATGCCCGTGCAGGGGCTGAACGACCTGGCGCGGTGGATCTTCGACTATTCGCCGAACGCCCACGGGCTGCTGGCCCAGGCCGCGGCTCTGGCGCTGGCCGCGACGTGCGCCGGCCGGCGCTACGTGAGCGAGTTCGGCGACCCCTCGACGGTGTTCTTCGGGCTGCTGACGCCGACCACGAGTCAGGCCGCGTCGGTGCTGGCGGCGGCCGAGTCAGCGCTGATCGACATGGACATGCGTCGGCTGGTGCGCAGCCAGCGCATGGGCAGCGCGCAGCAGGTCTACGCCAGCTTCGTGCGCAGCTCCAGCGTGCTGTATGCGGCCGACGACTGGGGTGAGCAGCTGGCCCATTCCAAGCGCCAGCCGTCGGGGCTGCTGTCGATCGCGCACGGCGTGCTGGCGGGCAGGGTGCATGGCGCCAAGGACATCGCGCTGGACAACTGGGCCGAGATCGGCCTGAAGAAGCCGGACAGCGAGAGCAGCCACATGCCAACGCTGTACCGGCCGGCGCTGACGCTGCTGGCCGTGATCGCCGAGCCCCAGCTGCGCGCGGCGTTCAAGCGCCAGGAGTTCGGCCGCGGCGCGCTGGGTGCCATGCTTTTCATCCCGGCGCTGGACATGCGCGGCTGGGCGGACAGGTCCGTCACTGTGCCGACGCCCCTGCCGCCGGCGGTGGCAGATCGGCTGCGGGAGCTGCGGGGCATCGCGCCCGGTACCGCCGGCGAGACACCCGAGATCGACTCGGTGCTGATCAGGCCCACGGCCACTAACGTGCGGTTCGCCTGCGACCTGGCCGGCGCCGAGGCGCGCTGGATCGAGCATGGTCGCCAGCTCCCGCAGCACCTGCGCCCGCTGAGCTGGAGCGCTCGATCAACGATGCGCAGGCTTTGCGTGGGCATGGCCGCGTTCTGCGACCCGGCCGCGCCGCTGGTGCGCCCGGAGATGCTGGCCTGGTGCGAGCGCCTGGTGCGCGAGTGCCTGGACATCACGCTGGCCGAGCTGACGCTGCTCGGCGACGAGGACGATCGGCCGGGCGCTGGCGAGTACCTGCTCGAGATGATCACCCGGGCTGGGCCTGAGGGCGTGAGGCGCAGCGACGTTGCCAAGTTCTGCAAGCCGTTTCGACGACTCAGCCAGGAAGAACGCGGCGAAGTTCTGGGCCGGCTGCTTGCGGACGATGTCATCACGGAAGTCGACAGCGCCAATGGGCGCGGCGGCCGGGTCTACGTGGCACGCCAGTTCGTGGTCGAGCGCCCCTGGATGCCGAAGCCGGCAGCCGGAGACCCGGAGACCCAGATGGAGACCGGTGTTTCGGCCTCTCCACATAGGTAGGTGGAGACCGGAGACCGCGGAGACCGCAATTTTCAACATGGGGCCCGGCGCCCCGAGGGAAGCGATTCAGCTATGAAAGAAGACACTCTATTAAGGTCTCCGGTCTACGGGTCTCCATCTGGACAGAAACCCAATGAATACGCGGCTTCTGAGCGGAGACCCACCAGGTCTCCATCTGAAAATCACGGTCTCCATCTGACTCCGGCGCAGGAAGCGGTGGCGCGCGAACTGCTGGAGTTCGGTAGCGGGGAGAGCGAGCACTCGATCGCCACCCTCATGGGATACGCAGGCGTCGGAAAGACGACTGTCGTGGCCCACGTGGTGCATTCGTTGGCGGCAGCAGGGGTGCGCATCGTCGTGCTGGCGCCCACGCACAAGGCGCTGGCGGTGCTGTCAGAGAAGATCGACGACGCCAGCGTCGACACGATGACGCTGCAAGCCGCGCTGGCGCTGAAGGTGTCTGAGCGTCCGGACGGGACGCAGACGGTGGTCGACAAGGGTGAAGAGGGCAGCCTGCGCGATTACCACCTGGCCGTCATCGACGAGGCGTCGATGGTGAGCGATGCCATGTTCGCGACGGCCCTGATCAAGCGCCGCCGATGCCGGCTGCTGTTCGTCGGCGATCCGGCCCAGCTTCCGCCGGTCGACAAGGCCGGCCCGGATGCGCCGAAGGATGCCGACGGCCTGTCTCCGGCGTTCGGCCCGTTGGTGCCAAAGCGCTGGACGATGACCGAGGTCGTCAGGCAGGCCCAGGGCAATCCCATCATTCGAGTGGCCACGGCGGCTCGGGCCTGCATCGACGCCGGCGAGGAATTCGGCCTGCACACGATGACGCAGAACCTGCAGGACGGCGACGACGACTACATGGCCATGCAACCCGGCGCCGTGCTCGAGGTGGCGCGCCTGGTGGCCGACGCCATCAGCTACGGTCAGGACACTCGGGCGCTGGCCTGGGACAACAACACCGTGCAGGCGATCAACGCCCACGTGCACGCGATGGTGCATCCCGGCAAGGGCGACTATCCGGACGGCACGCTGCTGATGGCCCAGGACGGGTTCACGGGAACCACCGCGGACGGCGGTACCGCCAAGGTGCCGGTGCGCAATTCGGCGCTGCTGACGGTGCGCGGCTGTCGTGCCGGCTATCACCCCGTCGACGGCGCGCGCGAGGCCTACGAGCTCGAGCTGGAGGACGAGGCCGGCGGACGCCTTAAGTGCTGGTTCGCTCGCGATCAGCGCCAGTGGCAGGCCGA
>CAIWPS010000031.1 GCA_903914615.1 uncultured beta proteobacterium
CGGCGCTGGACGGCGTCGTCAGGGACGGCCAGCTCTTCGCGGTCGGCGGCTTCGGCCTGTGCGGCATCCCCGAGGCGCTCATCGATGCCCTGCACGACAGCGGCGTCAAGGACCTGACGGTTATCTCCAACAACGCCGGCGTCGACGGCTTCGGCCTGGGCAAGCTGCTGCTGACGCGGCAGATCAGGAAAATGATCAGCAGCTATGTCGGCGAGAACAAGGAGTTCGAACGCCAGTACCTGGCCGGCGAACTGGAGCTCGAATTCACGCCCCAGGGCACGCTGGCCGAGCGGCTGCGCGCCGGCGGCGCCGGCATCCCGGCCTTCTTCACGCGCACGGGTGTCGGCACGCTGGTGGCCGAAGGCAAGGAGACGCGCGAGTTCGACGGCCACACCTACATCATGGAACGTGCGCTGGTGCCCGACGTGGCGCTCGTCAAGGCCTGGAAGGCCGACACCTCGGGCAACCTCGTGTTCCGCCTCACGGCACGCAACTTCAACCCGGCGGCGGCGATGGCCGGCAAGCTGACCATCGTCGAAGTCGAGGAGATCGTGCCCGTGGGCAGCATCGCCCCCGACGCCGTGCACCTGCCCGGCATCTACGCCCACCGCCTCGTGCTCAACGCGCACCCCGAAAAGCGCATCGAGAAGCGCACCCTCACCGAGAAAGCGGGAGCCTGACATGGCCTGGACCCACGACCAGATGGCCGCCCGCGCGGCCAAGGAACTGAAGGACGGCTACTACGTCAACCTGGGCATCGGCCTGCCGACGCTGGTGGCCAACTTCGTCGACCCGGCGATCGAGGTCTGGCTGCAGAGCGAGAACGGCATGCTCGGCATCGGCCCCTTCCCGACCGAGGACCAGGTCGACGCCGACCTCATCAACGCCGGCAAGCAGACCGTGACGACGCTGCCCGGCTCCAGCATCTTCGGCAGCCACGACAGCTTCGCGATGATCCGCGGCGGCAAGATCAACCTGTCCATCCTCGGCGCGATGCAGGTCAGCGCCGAGGGCGACCTGGCGAACTGGATGATCCCGGGCAAGATGGTCAAGGGCATGGGCGGCGCCATGGACCTCGTGGCCGGCGTCAAGCAGGTGGTGGTGCTGATGGAGCACGTGGCGCGGCGCAAGGACGGCGGCTTCGACCTCAAGATCATTCCGCACTGCACGCTGCCGCTGACGGGCGTCGGCGTCGTCGACCGCATCATCACCGACCTCGGCGTGCTCGACGTGACGCCGCACGGGCTGAAGCTGGTCGAGCTGGCGGCCGGGGTGACGCTGGAGGAGATCCAGTCCAAGACCGGCGTGCCGCTGCTTTGAGGCGGCGGCGCCCGGCCGCCTGGGCCGGCGCGGCACTGGCCGCGCTGCTGGCGGCCTGCGCCGGCACGCCCGCCGGCCCGCCTTCCACGCATGCCGCGGACGACCTCGCCGCGCTGGCGGCGCAGCCCGAGAGCGGCTCGGCCTGGACACCCAAGCCGGGCTGGTCTTCGCAGCACACCATGGTCGCCGCGGCCAACCCGCTGGCCACCGAGGCCGGCTACGGCATCCTGCGCGCCGGCGGCTCGGCGCTCGACGCCGCCATCGCCGTGCAGATGGTGCTGGCGCTGGTCGAACCGCAGTCCAGCGGCCTGGGCGGCGGCGCGCTGCTGATGCACGCCGAAGGCGCCCGGGTCGAAGCCTGGGACGGACGCGAGACCGCCCCCGCCGGTGCCGACCCGCGCATGCTGCTGGGGGCCGACGGCCAGCCTCTGCCCTACGCCGAAGCCACCTACGGCGGCCGCGCCGTGGCCATCCCGGGCGTGGTGCCGATGCTCGAAGCCGCGCACCGCCGCCATGGCGTGCTGCCCTGGGCGCGCCTGTTCGAGCCCGCGATCGCGCTTGCAGAAGGCGGCTTCGCGCTCGGCCCGCGCCTGCACACGCTGCTCGAAGGCGAGACCCGCCTGCGCCGCGACCCCGGGGCGCTGGCCTACTTCTACGGCCCCGACGGCCGGCCCTGGCCGGTGGGCACGCGGCTGAAGAACCCGGCGCTGGCAGCGGTGCTGCGCGCCGTGGCCGCGCGCGGCAGCGTGGCGATGGCGAGCGGGCCGATCGCCGAGGACCTGGTGGCGCGCGTGCGCGGCCACGCCGTGCCCGGCAGCCTGACGCTGGCCGACCTGGCCGCCTACCGGCCGCGGCTGCGCGAACCGCTGTGCACCGACTGGCTGGCCGTCTACCGCGTCTGCGGCTTCCCGCCGCCGTCGTCGGGGCACCTGGCCATCATGCAGACGCTGGGCCTGCTCGAACACCTGCCGCCGGCCGCGGCGCCGCTGCAGGACGGCGTGCCCTCGGCGGCCTGGCTGCACACCTACATCGAGGCCGCACGCCTGGCCTTTGCCGACCGCGCGCAGTACGTGGCCGACCCCGACTTCGTCACCGCCCCGGGTGGCGACTGGGCCAGCCTGCTGGCGCCGGCCTACCTGGCGCAGCGCGCGGCGCTGATCGGGCCGCAGGCGGCGAAGGCCGTCGCCGCGGGCGTGCCGGCGCCGCTGGCCGCCGCCTACGCGCCGATGCCCGACCAGCCCGAGCACGGCACCAGCCACATCAGCGTCGTCGACGGCCAGGGCCGCGCGGTGGCGATGACGACCACCATCGAGGCCGGCTTCGGCGCCCGCATCCTCGCCGACGGCGGCACCGGGCTGCGCGGCGGCTACTTGCTCAACAACGAGATGACCGACTTCTCGGCCGAACCCGCCGACGCCCAGGGCCGCCCCGTCGCCAACCGCATCGAACCCGGCAAGCGCCCGCGCAGCAGCATGAGCCCGACGCTGGTCTTCGACAGGCGCGACGGCCGCCTGCTGATGACCCTGGGTTCGCCCGGCGGGCCGGTCATCATCCACTTCACTGCCAAGACGCTGATCGGCACGCTGCCGTGGGGCCTGGATGCGCAGCGCGCCATCGACCTGCCCAATTTCGCCACCCTGGGCGGGCCGGTGCTGCTGGAGGCCGGGCGATTTCCACCCGCCGTCATCGAGGCACTGCGCGGCCGCGGCCACAGGGTCGTCGAAGTCGGCCTGACGAGCGGCCTGCAGGCCATCCAGCGCACGCCCACGGGCTGGTTCGGCGGCGCCGACCCGCGGCGCGAAGGCATCGTGCGCGGCGACTGAATACCGCCGACGCGCCGCTTCAGCGCGCGGCGATGGCGGCCGCCGCCTCGGGCACCAGCGCCGGACCGCGGTAGATCAGCCCGGTGTAGATCTGCACCAGGTCGGCCCCGGCGGCGAGCTTGGCGCGTGCGTCGGCGCCGCTCATCACGCCGCCGACGCCGATGATCGGGTAGCCCGGCCCGAGCGCCGCACGCAGCAGCGCGATGACGCGGTTGCTGGCCTCGAACACCGGCCGGCCGCTCAAGCCGCCGGCTTCCTCGGCATGCGGCTGCCCCAGCACCGCCTCGCGCGCCAGCGTGGTGTTGGTGGCGATGACGCCGTCGATGCCGTTCTTCTGCAGCGTGGCGGCGATCGCGCCCACCTGCATCCCGTCGAGGTCGGGGGCGATCTTCACGAACAGCGGCACCGGGCGGCCATGTTCCAGCGCCAGCGCCTGACGGCGCAGCTGCAGCGCGGCGAGCAGCCCGTCCAGCGCCGCGTCGCCCTGCAGTGCACGCAGGTTCTTCGTGTTCGGGCTGCTGATGTTGACGGCCACGTAGTCGGCATGCGGGTAGACGCCGGACAGCCCGCGCAGGTAGTCGTCGGCTGCACGCTCGATCGGCGTGGCGGCGTTCTTGCCGATGTTCAGCCCCAGCACACCGCCGCCGGCGCGGAAGCTCTGCGAGCGGCGGACGTTGGCGACGAAGGCTTGCAGCCCCTCGTTGTTGAAGCCCATGCGATTGATCAGCGCCTGCCGCGCCGGGATGCGGAACATGCGCGGCGGCGGGTTGCCGGGCTGGGGCAGCGGCGTCACCGTGCCCACTTCGAGATGGCCGAAGCCCATCGCGCCCAGGCCGTCGATGCACAGGCCGTTCTTGTCCAGCCCGGCCGCCAGCCCGATGCGGTTGGCAAACCGCAAGCCTGCCAGCGTCACCGGGTCCTCGACGCGGGCCTGTCGCCACAGGCATTGCGCCGGCGTGTTCTGCAGCCGCGCCAGCGCGTGCAGCGTCAGGTCGTGGGCGCGTTCGGGGTCGAGGCCGAAGAGGAAAGGGCGGGTGAGGGCGTAGGGCACGAGCGGCATGCGGCCGATTGTCTCAGCCGGGGTTCGATAATCGCGCCATGACGCAAGACGAACTGAAGGTCCTGGTGGCGCGCGCGGCGCTGGACCACGTGGTGCCCGGCGAGCTGGTGGGCGTGGGCACGGGCAGCACCGTGAACCACTTCATCGACGCGCTGGCGACGATGAAGGACCGCATCCGCGGCGCCGTTTCGAGCTCGAACCAGAGCACGGCGCGGCTGCAGGCACGCGGCATCCGCGTCTTCGATGCCAGCAAGGTCGAGGCACTGCCGGTCTACATCGACGGCGCCGACGAGATCGACGGCCAGGGCTGCATGATCAAGGGCGGCGGCGCGGCGCTGACGCGCGAGAAGATCGTCGCCGACCTCAGCGGGTGCTTCGTCTGCATCGTCGACGCCAGCAAGCGCGTCGATGTGCTCGGCGCCTTCCCGCTGCCCGTGGAGGTGATCGCGATGGCCGCGCCGCAGCTGGCGCGGCGCTTCGCCGCCCTCGGCGGCACGGCCACGCTGCGGCCCGGCGTGCTCACCGACAACGGCCACCCGCTGCTCGACGTGCGCGGCCTGCGCATCACCGACCCGCGGGCGCTGGAGTCCGAGATCAACCAGTGGCCCGGCGTCGTCACGGTCGGCCTCTTCGCGCGCCACCGCGCCCGCGTCTGTCTGCTGGGCACGGCGCAGGGCGTGGAGACGGTGGTGTTCTAATCGGGGGCAACCCCCGCCACCCGAGGACCCGCTTTGGCCAAACCCAACTATTCGTTCGAAAAGCGCCAGCGCGAGCTGGCGAAGAAGAAGAAGAAGGAAGAGAAGGAACGTGAGAAGGCCGCGCGCAAGGCGGCCGGGTTGCCCCCCCTTGCCGACGAACCCGAAGAGGCCGAGCCGCCGGCCGAGCCCGGCCCGCAGACGCCGGCCTAGCCCGCCCCGCCGGGCGATCTCCGGGC
>CAIWPS010000032.1 GCA_903914615.1 uncultured beta proteobacterium
ACTCCACGCACCGAAAGTCCGGCTTGCCGCCGCGACTCTCTTTGATGTCCACGCCCTCTGCGGCGTCGATCACCTTGTCCTCAAATTTTGCAGTCTTCATGGCCCCTCCCTGTGCCGCAAATTCTGTCATCATCTCTGCCCCAACCACTCGGTGTCACCAGGGTGCGCCAAGTTCCGGGCTAACTCGTTGATTTCTCTGGCGTTTCGCCTTGGGGGCTTACGCTCCCTGAAGCGCCACCAGATTTCGCGGCCTCCGCACCCCACCCCGAACGCCCCGCCGGCCCATGGTCCGCGGGGCGTTTTCATGGCGTTCGGGCCGCTGGCAGCAGCGCCGCGGCGGACTCCTTCAGACCCGTGGCCAGGCGCCCGGCCAGCGCCAGCGCGGCCGGCGCGCCGAGCATGTTCGCGAAGGCTTCGCGCACCTGCACCGCCGTCACCGCCTCGATGCGCGCCAGGGCCTGCGCCGCGCTGCGCACATGGCCCAGCGCATACAGGTCGAGCACCGCGGTTTCCAGGCGCCTTGCCGGCCGTTCGGCGTCGCGCAGCGCACGCACGGCGAGCTGGTTGCGCGCGCGCTCCAGCGCCACCGGGTCGGTCGACCCGGCCTGTTGGCGCAGCAGCTGCAGCACCTCGGCCAGCAGCGGCTGCGCCTGCTCGGGCGATGTCGATGCCTCGACGACGAACTGCCCGCACAGCGCCGAGACATCGGCCGCGCAGTGGATGTAGTAGGCCAGCCCGAGCTGCTCGCGGATGCGGTCCAGCAGCGGCGAGCTCATGCCCTCGCCGAACAGCGCCGCAGCGACGACCTGCGCCGCGTGGTCTTCGGCCAGGGCGGGTATGGGGAAGCCCAGCACCGCGTGCGTCTGCGCGCTGCCGCCCAGGCGCCGCGTGCGCAGGCCGCCCTGCCAAGGCGGCGGCGGCACCGGCGGCGCGGCGGCATGCGCGGGCCTGGCACCGAAGGCGGCCTCGGCAGCACGGGCGATGCGCTCGGCGTCGACGCCGCCGGCCACGGCGACGACGATGTTGCCCGCCGTGTAGTGCCGCCGCAGATGGGCCAGCAGGTCGTCGCGCGTGCAGCGCTCGACGTTGGCGCGGCGGCCGATCACCGGCTGGGCGCGCGGGTGGTGGCCGTAGCAGACGCGGTCGAAGAGCTTGTAGGTGCTGGCCAGCGGGTCGTCCTCGTCTTCGGTGATCTCGTGCAGGATGACCTGGCGCTCGCGTTCCAGCTCGGCCTCGGGAAAGGTGCTGTCCAGCACGATGTCGCCCAGCATCCGCACGAAGGCCTCGGCATCGCGCGCGCGGCCGTCGATGTGGAAGGCGGTGTGGTCCTTGTCTGTGTGGGCGTTGACCTCGGCGCCCAGGCGTTCGGCGTCGAGGTTGATGCGCTGGCAGTCGCGCGTGCTCGTGCCCTTGAAGGCCATGTGCTCGACGACATGGCTGATGCCGTTCAGGCGCCGGCTCTCGTTCTGGCTGCCTGCGCGCACGAAGACGCTGACGCTGGCCGTCTGCAGCTGCGGCAGCGCCAGCGTGAGCACGCGCACGCCGTTGGGCAGGGCGACGACGCGCGGTTCGGCGTCGGGCATCGGGATGGGTTTCGTCACGGGCGCGGATTGTGACCGGCCCGGGTCGGCAGCCTAGAATCGCGCCCTCACGTCGGCCGGCTGCCACGCCGGGCCGGTTCCCTTCACAGCCCCTGGATCCACACCATGCTCCGCTGTGCCACCCTGGCCGCCGCCCTGCTGGCCACTGCCCTGCCTGCCGCGGCGCAGATCCAGCGCAACTTCCCCGCCGATGCGCTGCGCGGCCACCTCGTCGTGACGCAGCCGCCGCTGGCGCTGCTGAACGGCCAGCCGGCACGCCTGGCACCGGGTGCGCGCATCCGCGACGCCAACAACATGGGCCTCGTCTCGGGCGCCATCGCCAACCAGAAGCTGGTCGTCAACTACACCGTCGACATCTCGGGCCTGCTGTCCAACGTCTGGGTGCTGACACCCGCCGAGCGCGCCAGGGAACCCTGGCCGCGCACCCCTGCGCAGGCTGCAGCCTGGCACTTCGACGCCAACGCGCAGGCCTGGAGCCGGCCATGAGCGACGCCGTCACGAAGAAGGTGTTCATCCGCACCTTCGGCTGCCAGATGAACGAGTACGACTCGGACAAGATGGCCGACGTGCTGCGCGCCGCCGAGGGCTACGAGCCCACCGGCGACGTCGAGCAGGCCGACCTCATCCTCTTCAACACCTGCTCGGTGCGCGAGAAGGCGCAGGAGAAGGTGTTCAGCGACCTCGGCCGCGTCAAGCACCTGAAGAAGAAGGGCGTGCTGATCGGCGTCGGCGGCTGCGTCGCCAGCCAGGAGGGTGCGGCCATCATCGAACGCGCGCCCTATGTCGACCTCGTGTTCGGCCCGCAGACCCTGCACCGGCTGCCGCAGATGATTGCCGACCGCCAGGCCCAGCGCCGCCCGCAGGTGGACATCAGCTTCCCCGAGATCGAGAAGTTCGACCACCTGCCGCCGGCCAAGGTCGAGGGTGCCTCGGCCTTCGTCTCGATCATGGAAGGCTGCAGCAAGTACTGCAGCTACTGCGTCGTGCCCTACACCCGCGGCGAGGAAGTTCACCGCCCGCTGGACGACGTGCTGGCCGAAGTCGCCGGCCTGGCCGCGCAGGGCGTGAAGGAGGTGACGCTGCTGGGCCAGAACGTCAACGCCTACCGCGGCGCGATGGGGGCGACTTCCGACATCGCCGACTTCGCCCTGCTCATCGAATGCGTGGCCGAAGTCCCAGGCATCGAGCGCATCCGCTACACCACCAGCCACCCCAACGAGTTCACGCAGCGGCTCATAGACGTCTATGCCCGCGTGCCCCAGCTGGTCAGCCACCTGCACCTGCCGGTGCAGCACGGCAGCGACCGCATCCTGGCGGCGATGAAGCGCGGCTACACGGCGATGGAATACAAGAGCACGATCCGCAAGCTGCGCGCGGTGCGGCCGGGCATCAGCCTGTCGAGCGACTTCATCGTCGGCTTCCCCGGCGAGACCGAGGAAGATTTCGGCAAGATGATGAAGCTGATCGACGACGTCGGCTACGACAGCAGCTTCAGCTTCGTCTTCAGCAAGCGCCCGGGCACGCCCGCCGCCGCGCTGGCCGACGACACGCCGCAGTCGCTGAAGCTGCAGCGCCTGCAGCAGCTGCAGGCGCGCATCGAAGAGAACGTGCGCCGCATCAGCGCCAGCCGCGTCGGCACGGTGCAGCGCATCCTCGTCGAAGGCCCGGCGCGGCGGCCCGGCCAGGGCGGCGCGCCCGAACTGATGGGCCGCACCGAATGCAACCGCATCGTCAACTTCGACGGCGGGCCGAACGCGGCGCGGCTGGTCGGGCAGATGATCGACATCACCATCGCCGAGGCGCTGCCGCATTCGCTGCGCGGCCAGCCGGTGCTGGCCGAGGCCGTCAGCGGCGCCCTGGACCGAAGCCCCGCCACCACAGCGTGAGGGCGCAGGCCGCCACCATGGCAGCGTAGGTGGCCATCTTGCCGTCGCGACCGAAGGCCACCAGACCGGCCAGCACGACCAGGGCGCACACCGCGCACGCCGGCGTGGCCAGTCGCCGCCACGTCACCGCCGCGAGCTCGCGCCGCCACAGCAGCTTGGCCAGCGCGGCCGACAGCAGTCCGAGCCCCAGGGGCACGGCAAAGAGGTTGCCCAGGTGCCACAGGGCGTCCAGCGGTCCCATCGTCGGTCTTGCCTCCTGCGGCCCGGGGCCGCGCCTTGACGTTGCTCAAACAAACCCGCAGGCACAGCGCGGCCGCTGAAATCTACAATCGAAGCGTGAGCGTCTTTGCCCTCGGGCTCAACCACACCACCGCCCCGCTCGATTTGCGCGGCCGGCTGGCCTTCGCGCCCGACCAGCTGGCCCCGGCGCTGCATGGCCTGCGCGGCCGCCTGCAGCGCAGCGTGCCCGAGGCGGCGCTGGTCTCCACCTGCAACCGGACCGAACTCTACGTCGCCGCCGGCCCGTCGCCGGCGCATGAACTCGTGCGGCCGACCATCGACTGGCTGGCCGAGCAGGGTGGCATCAGCGGCGGACAGCTGCTGTCGCACAGCTACGTGATGGAAGACCAGGCCGCGGCGCGCCACGCCTTCCGCGTTGCCTCCGGCCTCGACTCGATGGTGCTGGGCGAGCCGCAGATCCTGGGCCAGATGAAGCAGGCGGTGCGCCTGGCCGACGAGGCCGGCACCCTGGGCACGACGCTGCACCAGCTGTTCCAGCGCAGCTTCGCGGTGGCCAAGGAAGTGCGCACGTCCACGGAAATCGGCTCGCACAGCGTTAGCATGGCCGCCGCGGCGGTGCGGCTGGCGTCGCAGCTGTTCGAGGACCTGCACCAGATCAAGGTGCTGTTTGTCGGCGCCGGCGAGATGATCGAGCTGGTGGCCACGCACTTCGAGGCCCGTGCGCCCAAGTCCATCGCGCTGGCCAACCGCACGCTGGAACGCGGCGAGCGGCTGGCCTCGCGCTTCGGCGGCGAGGCCATGCGCCTGTCCGACATGCCCGACCGGCTGCACGAGTTCGACGCCGTCATCTCCTGCACCGCCAGCAGCCTGCCCATCATCGGCCTGGGCGCGGTCGAGCGGGCGCTGAAGGCGCGGCGGCGGCGGCCGATGTTCATGGTCGACCTGGCGGTGCCGCGCGACATCGAGCCCGAGGTGGCGCAGGTCTCCGACGTCTACCTCTACACGGTGGACGACCTCTCGGCGCTGGTGCAGACGGCGGGCGAGAAGCGCCAGGCCGCGGTCGAGCAGGCCGAGGCCATCATCGACGCCGGCGTGCAGAGCTTCACCCACTGGCTGGACCAGCGCGCCGCGGTGCCGCTGATCCAGGCCCTGAACCGCCAGGCCGACGACTGGGGCGCGGTCGAGCTGGCGCGCGCGCGCAAGTCGCTGGCACGCGGCGAGCCGCCCGAGAAGGTGCTCGAAGCGCTGGCCCGCGGCATCACCCACAAGATGCTGCACGGCACGATGGCCGAGCTCCATGCCGCCGAGGGCGACGAGCGGCAGCACCTGGCCGACACGGTATCGCGCCTGTTCCTGCGCCAGAACGCCCGCCACCACGGCGAAGGCGGCCGTTAGCGGCCCTGCGCTCGGGCACCGCGCCGCCGGCGCGGCCCTGCCACTCGTGAATCCACGATGAACCCCACCCTGCGCGACCAATTCGAGCGCCTGGCCTTGCGCCTGGCCGAGCTCGACGCGACCCTGGCCGACCCGCAGGTGTCGGCCGACATCCAGCGTTGGCGCACCCTGTCGCGCGAGCAGTCCGAGGCCGCCGACATCGTCGGCCGCTGGCGCCGCTACCAGCAGCGCGAGAGCGCCCGGGCCGCGGCGCGCGAGATGCAGTCCGACCCCGAGCTGGCCGAGATGGCGAAGGAAGAGATCGCTGCCGCCAGCGCCGACCTCGAACGCCTGCAGGCCGAGCTGCAGCTGGCGCTGATCCCGCGCGACCCCGACGACGAGCGCGCCGCCTTCCTCGAAATCCGCGCCGGCACCGGGGGCGACGAGTCGGCCCTGTTCGCCGGCGACCTGGCGCGCATGTACCTGCGCTTCTGCGAGCGCCAGGGCTGGCGCACCGAGGTCATGAGCCAGAGCGACAGCGAGCTCGGCGGCTACAAGGAACTGGTGCTGCGCGTCAGCGGCGACCATGTCTACGGCCGGCTGCGCTTCGAAAGCGGCGGCCACCGCGTGCAGCGCGTGCCGGCCACCGAGAGCCAGGGCCGCATCCACACCAGCGCCTGCACGGTGGCGGTGATGCCCGAGCCCGACGAGACCGAGGAAGTGCAGCTCAACCCGGCCGAGCTGCGCATCGACACCTTCCGCGCCAGTGGCGCCGGCGGCCAGCACATCAACAAGACCGACAGCGCCATCCGCATCACCCACCTGCCCACCGGGCTGGTGGCCGAATGCCAGGACGACCGCAGCCAGCACCGCAACAAGGCCAAGGCGATGGCCGTGCTGGTGGCACGGCTGCGCGAGAAGGACCGCAGCGAACGTGCCGCCAAGGAAGCCGCCACGCGCAAGAGCCTGATCGGCAGCGGCGACCGCAGCGACCGCATCCGCACCTACAACTTCCCGCAGGGCCGGCTCACCGACCACCGCATCAACCTGACGCTGTACAAGCTGCAGCAGATCATGGACGGCGACCTCGGCGACGTCGTGCAGGCGCTGCAGGCAGCGCGCGCCGCCGAGCAGCTGGCGCAGCTGGAAACCGGCCAGGGCTGAGCGCGATATGCGCATCGGGCAGGCCCTGGCCAGCGCGCGCGCCATCGGCGTCGACCGGCTCGACGCGCAGCTCCTGCTGGCGCACCTGCTGGGCCGGACCCGGGCCTGGCTGCTGGCCCACGACGAGCAGCAGCTCGACGCCGCCCAGGCCACCACGCTGCAGTCCTGGATCGCGCGCCGCGCTGCGGGCGAGCCGCTGGCCTACGTGGTGGGCGAGACCGAGTTCCGCGGCCTGGCGCTGCAGGTGACGCCGGCGGTGCTGGTGCCCAGGCCCGAGACCGAGCTGCTCGTCGAGTGGGCGCTGGAACTGCTGGCGCCAGCGCCGGCCGGCGCAGTGGTCGACCTCGGCACCGGCAGCGGCGCCGTGGCGCTGGCGGTGAAGCACGCGCGGCCCGACGTCGCGGTGTGCGCCAGCGATGCCAGCGCGCCTGCGCTGGCGCTGGCGCAGGCGAACGCAGCGCGGCATGGGCTGGACATCGAATGGGCCGAGGGCGACTGGTGGGCGCCGCTGGCCGGCCGACGCTTCGGCCTGGCCTTGTCCAACCCGCCCTACATCGCCGGCGACGACCCGCACCTGGCCGCCCTGGCACACGAGCCGCGCGCCGCGCTGACGCCCGAGGGCGACGGGCTGGTGGCGCTGCGCCGCATCGTGGCAGGTGCGCCCGCACAACTGCTGCCGGGCGCCTGGCTGCTGCTGGAACACGGCCACGACCAGGCCGCGGCGGTGCACTCGCTGTTTGCGGCGCAGGGTTTTGCCGCCGCGCAGACGCGCGCCGACCTCGCGGGCCTGCCCCGCTGCACGGGGGCTTGCTGGCGCGCCGCGACATAGTGCCGCCGCCGTTGCCCAAGGGCCGGGGCGGGCGATGCGCCGGCGCTGCAGAGTCTGCACAGGCTGCCGATTCAGGCGCATCATCACGCTGCCGTCGGGCACGAGGGGGTCGAGATGAAGTTCAGGATCGCTGGCCTCAGTCTGGGACTTTTGACGCTGGCGCCGCTGGCCTGCGCCGGCGACGGCCTGCAGATGCCCGCCGCCGAGTCGGTGTGGCCGCAATGGCAGGCGCGCATCGCGATGCAGGCGAATGCGCTGTCGCCGCTGACCCTGGGCAACCTGGGCGACGGCGGCAGCGCCGCGCGCAGCCTGCGCGGCGGCGCCCTGCTGGGCGACTTCTACTTCGCCGTGCCGTCCTTCGGCGGCTTTCGCGCCAGCGGCGGGCTGCTGGTGGGTGCCCAGGGCGGCGGCGCGCTGGCGGGCTATGCCGCACCGGGGAGCTACCTCAGCCTGGGCCAGTCCTACGCCGGCGCGCTGCCGGCAGCCAACGAGGCCTTGACGACGGCCACCTACCTGGGCCTGGGCTTCACCACGGCGCGCACGGGCAGCGGCCTGGCGCTGAGCGCGGACGTCGGGATGGTCGCCGAGCGGCTGGGCGCCGCGGCCGGGCTGGGGCGCGCGATCTTCGGCAACCAGGGCATGGACAGTGCCTTGCGCGACATGCGCCTGTCGCCCACCCTGCAGCTGGGCATGCGCTACAGCTTCTGAAAGGCCCGCCGGCGCGATCCCCCGCGCCGGCGCCCGGCGCCGGCTTTGCCGCATACTGGCGGCTCTTCAAGTTTCCGACAGGACATCAGCCTCATGAGTGACGTGCAACAGCGCATCGACGAACTGGTCAAGGGCCACCGTGTCGTGCTCTTCATGAAGGGCACCGCGCAGTTTCCGCAATGCGGCTTCTCGGGCCGCGCCATCCAGGTCATGAAGGCCTGCGGCGTGAACGACCTGAAGACCTTCAACGTGCTCGAGGACGAAGGCGTTCGGCAAGGCATCAAGGACTACGCGCAGTGGCCGACCATCCCCCAGCTCTACGTCAACGGCGAATTCGTCGGAGGCTCGGACATCATGATGGAGATGTACCAGTCGGGCGAGCTGCAGCAGCTGCTGGGCACAGCGGCGCAGTAGGGCCGGGCAGCCGGCTTCGGGCTGGCCTCAGGCCGGCTTGAACTCCCAGGCACGGCGTGCCGCCTGCACCGCATTCGGGTACTCCGGCCGGCCGCGGCTGCCGTTGTAGCGGCCCAGCGCCATGAAGGCGTCGCCCCGCTCGACGTCGAAGTAGTGGCGCAGGATGGTGCAGCCGAAGCGCAGATTGGTCTGCAGGTGGAAGAGGCGGCGGTCGTCGCCGTCGCCGATCAGCCGCGCCCAGAACGGCATCACCTGCATGTAGCCGCGCGCGCCCGAGCTGCTGATGGCGTATTTGCGAAAGCCGCTCTCGACCTGGATCAAGCCGAGCACGAGCTCGGTTTCCAGGCCGGCGCGCTTGCTCTCGTACCAGGCCGTCTGCAGCACGTCGACGCGCGTGTGCGGGTCGGCCAGGCGCTTCTTCAGGCGTTCGCTGGCCGCGCCCAGCCAGCGCAGGTAGGCCAGCCGCTGCTCCATGGTGTCGAAGGGCGGCCGGGGTGGCGCGGCGTCGGCCACCGCCGCCGCCAGGGCGCTGCGCACGGCATCGGCCAGGGGTTCTTCCACCTGCGCGCCGGCCCGCGCCCGCGGCAGCCACAGCGCCAGTGGCGCCGCCAGCAGCGCACGGCGCGCCGGCGTCATGCGGCCAGGCGGGCCTTCACGACGGCCACGGTGTCGGCCAGCGGCACCACGGCTGCGGCGGTGTCGCGCCGGCCCTGCACTTCCACCGTGCCGGCTTTCAGGCCGCGGTCGGACAGCACCACGCGCAGCGGCACGCCGATGAGCTCCCAGTCGGCGAACATCGCGCCCGGGCGCTCGCCGCGGTCGTCGAGGACGACGTCGATGCCCAGCGCCGCGAGTTCGTCATGCAGGCGGTCGGCGGCTTCCTTCACCTCGGCGCTGCGGTCGTAGCCGATGGGGCAGACGACGACGGCGAAGGGCGCGATCGAAGCCGGCCAGATGATGCCGCGCTCGTCGTGGTTCTGCTCGATGGCCGCGCCGAGGATGCGCGTGACGCCGATGCCGTAGCAGCCCATCTCGAAGGGCTGCGGCTTGCCGTTCTCGTCCAGGAAGGTGGCCTTCATCGGCACGCTGTACTTCTTCGTGCCGAGGTAGAAGACATGGCCGACCTCGATGCCGCGCTGGATGGCGAGCAGGCCCTTGCCGTCGGGCGAAGGGTCGCCGGCGACGACGTTGCGGATGTCGGCGACGAGCTCGGGCTCGGGCAGGTCGCGGCCCCAGTTCACGCCGGTCAGGTGGAAGTCGGCCTCGTTGGCGCCGCAGGCGAAGTCGCTCATCAGCGCCACCGTGCGGTCGGCCACCACCTTCACGGGCAAGGCCGTGGCGATGGGACCCAGGTAGCCGGCCTTGCAACCGAAATGGCTTTCGATCTCGGCACCCGTGGCAAAGCGGAAGCCCGCCTTCAGACCCGGCAGCTTGCCCGCCTTGACCTCGTTCAGGCTGTGATCGCCGCGCACCAGCAGCAGCCAGATCGTGGTCCTGACGACGCCATCGGTCTCGACGTCGGTGGCCAGCACCAGCGACTTCACGGTCTGCGTCAGCGGCAGGCCCAGCAGGGCCGCCACATCCTCGCAGGTGCTCTGGCCAGGCGTGGGCGTCTTCGCGCAGGGCTGCGTCGGTGCAGCGCGGGCGGCCAGCAGCGGCAACGCCTCGGCAAGTTCGACATTGGCCGCGTAGTCGCTGTCGGGGCAGTAGGCGATGGCGTCCTCGCCGGTGTCGGCGATGACCTGGAACTCGTGCGAGGCGTCGCCGCCGATGGCGCCGGTGTCGGCGGCGACGGCGCGGTACTGCAGGCCGAAGCGGTCGAAGATGCGCCTGTAGGCGTCGAACATACCCTGGTAACTCTTCAGCGCGCCGGCCTGGTCGCGGTCGAAGGAGTAGGCGTCCTTCATCGTGAACTCGCGCCCGCGCATGACGCCGAAGCGCGGCCGGCGCTCGTCGCGGAACTTGGTCTGGATGTGATAGAAATTCCGCGGCAGTTGCTTGTAGCTGCGCAGCTCCTGGCGCGCGATGTCGGTGACGACCTCTTCGCTGGTGGGCTGGATGATGAAGTCGCGGTCGTGGCGGTCCTTGATGCGCAGCAGCTCGGGCCCGTAGGCCTGGAAGCGGCCCGACTCCTGCCACAGCTCGGCCGGCTGCACCACCGGCATCAGCAGCTCGACGGCGCCGGCGCGGTTCATCTCCTCGCGGATGATGGCCTCGACCTTGCGGATGACGCGCAGGCCCAGTGGCATGTAGTTGTAGATGCCGGCGCCCAGGCGCTTGATGAAGCCGGCGCGCAGCATCAGCCGGTGGCTGACCACCTCGGCGTCGGCGGGCGCTTCCTTGAGCGTGGAGATGAAGGTCGCAGTGGCTTTCATGGGGGTCTCTTGCACGCGGCGCGGGGCAGGGTGGCGGTAGGCGCCAGGGCCCGCGGTGGGGCGCCGGAGACCCCGTTTGGCGCATGCGGGTTAGCGAGAGTTCGCACTCTGCACAGCGCCGGTGCAATAATGAAATCAGTCACAAAATCGGGGTTTGATTATGCTCGACCGGGAAGGCTTCAGGCCCAACGTCGGCATCGTCCTGCTCAACTCGCGCAATCAGGTTTTCTGGGGCAAGCGGCTGCGCACGCATTCGTGGCAGTTTCCGCAAGGCGGCATCAAGCATGGCGAGTCGCCCGAGCAGGCGATGTTCCGCGAGCTGCACGAGGAAGTCGGGCTGTTGCCCGAGCATGTGCAGATCGTCGCCCGCACGCGCGACTGGCTGCGCTACGAGGTGCCCGACCACTTCATCCGAAAGGACGCCCGCGGCCACTACCGCGGCCAGAAGCAGATCTGGTTCCTGCTGCGCCTGGTCGGCCGCGACAGCGACATGAACCTGCGCGCCACCGACCACCCCGAGTTCGACGCCTGGCGCTGGAACGACTACTGGGTGCCGCTGGAACTGGTGATCGAGTTCAAGCGCAACGTCTACGAGATGGCGCTGACCGAGCTGGCGCGCTACCTGCCCCGCGTGAACCACCACAACCGTTACCTGCGTTCGGGACTGCGCATGCAGCGCCACGATGACGAGGCCGCCGGCCACCTGCCGGCATCGGACAGCCAGGCCTCGCCGCTGGAGTGAGCGCGGCGCCGGGCGCCTCTACATCAGGACGAGGTTGGTGCGGTCGATGAGCTCGGGCTCGTTGGCATAGCCCAGCAGCGCCTCGATCTGGCTCGACGGCCTGCGTGCGATCAGCCGCGCCTCGGCCGCCGAATAGTTGGCCAGGCCGCGGGCCACTTCGGCGCCCGCCAGCGTGCGCACGGCGATCACGTCGCCGCGCACGAACTCGCCCTGCACTTCATGCACGCCGATCGGCAGCAGGCTCTTGCCCTCGTCGCGCAACTTCGCCACGGCGCCGTCATCGACGGCGACCGCGCCGCGCAGCTGCAGGTGGTCGACCATCCACTGCTTGCGCGCTGCCAGCTTGGGCGTGCCGGCCAGCAGCGCCGTGCCGATGGCTTCGCCGGCGGCCAGGCGCAGCAGCACGTCGCTCTCGCGGCCCCAGGCGATGACGGTGCTGGTGCCGCTGCCCGCCGCGCGCTTGGCCGCCAGCACCTTGGTCAGCATGCCGCCGCGACCGATGGCCGAACCGGCACCGCCGGCCATGGCCTCGAGCGCCGCATCGCCGGCGGTCGCCTCGTCGATGAAGCGCGCCTGCGGGTCCCTGCGCGGGTCGGCGGCGTAGAGGCCGCGCTGGTCGGTGAGGATGACGTAGGCGTCGGCATCGACCAGGTTGGCCACCAGCGCGCCCAGGGTGTCGTTGTCGCCGAAGCGAATCTCGTCGTTGACGACGGTGTCGTTCTCGTTGATGACCGGGATCACCTTCAGCGCCAGCAGCGTCAGCAAGGTCGAGCGGGCATTCAGGTAACGCTCGCGATCGGCCAGGTCCGCATGCGTGAGCAGCACCTGCGCGCTG
>CAIWPS010000033.1 GCA_903914615.1 uncultured beta proteobacterium
AGGCGGCCAGCGCGGCGGCGTCCAGCCGCTGCGCGCCGGCGGCGTCGGCCAGGCGCTGCGCGCTCTCGCGCCCGGCATGCAGGCTGCGCGGGCTGACCGGCCCGCAGCGCGCCTGCTGGCCCAGCGCCAGCGTGTGGCCGGCCAGGGTCCAGCCGATGGTGCCGTTGCGCAGTGCGGCCACCGGGTTCGGCACGCCGGCGTTGACCAGCGCCTGCGTGCCGATGAGGCTGCGCGTGCGGCCGGCGCAATGCACGATGACCTGCGTCGCCGGGTCGGGGGCGAGGTCGCGCAGGCGCAGCAGCAGCTCGGCGCCGGGCACGCTGATGCTGCCGGGCAGGCTCATGGTCTGGTACTCGTCGAAGCGGCGCATGTCCAGCAGCACCACGTTGGCGCCGCGGTCGAGCAGGGCCTTCACCTCTTCAGCCGGCAGCGAAGGCGTGCCGCGCTCGTGCTCCACCAGTTCGCCGAAGGCCTTGCTGGGCACGTTGACGTCGCGGAACAGCTCGCCGCCGGCAGCGCGCCAGCCGGCGAGGCCGCCTTCCAGTGCGTGGACCTGCGTGTAGCCCAGCGCCTGCAGGCGCTCGGCGGCCGGCGCCACCAGGCCTTCGCCAGCGTCGAACAGCACTAGCGGCACGTCGCGGCGCGGCAGCCGCCATGGCGCGTCGAGTTCAAGTCGGCCCAATGACAGCTGCGCGGCAAACAGCGGGTGGGCCTGGGCGTGGGGGTCTTCCTCGCGCACGTCGACGAGCGCGACCTCGCTGCGCTGTCGCAGCCGCTGCTGCACGGCGGCCGCAGACCAGGTGGGCAGAGTCATCGGTGGGGGTCGCACGCAGCCATGGGCAGGTCCCGATGTTGCCACTGCCGCCGGCTCGGGGATTCCCTGAGCGCTGTTTCAGCCGCCACCGGATGGCGGCGCCGCCGCAGGCGGCGAAGAATCGACCCCAGATTGCCAACCCCCGTGGCCCGTGCAAGCGGCACGGGCCCGATCTCAACCGCCGAGACTGCCTGATGAACCGCGCTGCCGAAGGGCCTCCCATCCTGCTCTTCCTGATGATGTTCGGCGCCCTGCTGGCGATCGCCATTTGCCTGGCGGCGTTGGCGCAGGCCGACGAGCGCGCGCAGCCGGCCGAACCGCAGCAGGCGCCACGGCAGGCTGCGGCGGCTGCGGCATCGGCGGCGCTTCCGACCGATCACGCACCGACGTCCCTCGGGCAAGGCCCGCGGCCGTAGCGTCTGCCGCCCGACATCTTCACGGTCACGCTGGAGCCACCATGCACCTGATCTGGACCATCCTCATCGGCTTCGTCGCCGGCCTCGTGGCCAGGCTGATCGCACCGGGCCGCGAGCCCGGCGGCTTCGTCGTCACGACGCTGCTGGGCGTCGGCGGCTCGCTGGCCGCCACCTACCTCGGGCACCGGCTGGGCCTGTACCAGGCCGGTGAGTCGGCGGGCTTCATCGGTGCCGTCGTCGGCGCCGTGGTGCTGTTGCTGGCCTACCACCTTGTCACGCGGCGCTGAGCGCAACGCCTCTGCGCCGCAGCAGAATTTCGTGTTCCACCCCGTTCCTCAACGCAGTACCCACCAAGGCACCACCATGAAGATTTCCCTTTCCACCCTCGCCGTGTGCATCGGCCTGCTGGCCGGCGCCGCCGTCCACGCCCAGACGCCTGCTGCCGCCCCCGCGGCCAGCAGCGCCGCAACGGCCAAGGCCGATGCCAAGGCAGCCAAGGCGGAGGCCAAGGCGGCCGCCAAGGCGGCCAAGGCGGCCAAGGCGGCGTCCAAGCCCGCTGCCACGACGGCCACCACGTCGGCCGCCACCGCGGCCCCCGCCGCCGGCGGCGGCCCGGGCCAGGTGTGGGTCAACAGCAGCACCAAGGTCTACCACTGCAGCGGCACCAAGTATTACGGCAAGACCAAGCAAGGCGAATACATGACCGAAGCCGCCGCCAAGGCCGCCGGCAACCACGCCGACCACGGCAAGGCCTGCAGCTGACCGGCCGCCGGGCAAGCACCCCGGCCTTTTCCTGATCCGCTCGCCCCGCGCGGCACGCGAAAGCGGCCGCGCCGGGCGCAGCCTTGCCTTTTCCAACTCACTGGATACCCATGACTTCGAACTCCATCAAGGCGGTCTGTGCCGCCCTGGGCTGCCTCGCCGCGGGCGGCGCCCTGGCGCAGGCCAAGACCGACGGCCTGTGGCGCGGCAACGGCGGCGCGGCGCTGTCGCTGAACTCGGGCAACACCACGTCGAGCAGCCTGCAGCTCAACGCCGATGCGTCCAAGGCCACGGCCGCCGACAAGATCACGCTGGGCGGCGTCATCAACTACGCCAAGAGCAAGCTCAATGGCGTCGACACCACCACCGCCGACAAGTGGGCCGGCAACGGCCAGTACGACTTCAACCTCTCGCCGCAGGCCTACGCCTTCGGCAAGCTGGGCCTGGAAGGCGACAAGCTGGTGGACCTGAGCCTGCGCACCTCGCTCTCGGCCGGCCTGGGCTACAAGCTCGTCAACACCGAGCAGACGACCTTCGACCTGCTCGGCGGCGTCGGCTATTCGACCGACAGGTACAGCGCCGCCCAGACCATCGGCGGCAAGACCGACACCAGCTTTTCGCGCGCCAGCGTCTATCTGGCCGAGGCCTCGACCCACAAGCTCTCGTCCACCGTGGCCTTCAAGCAGCGGCTGGACCTGTACCCGGGCGTCAGCGGCGACAAGGCGATGCTGGCCAAGTTCAACGCCGGCCTGGCGGTGGCGATGAGCAGCACGCTGAACCTCACCGTGAGCCTCACCGACCAGTACGACAGCAAGCCGCCGGGCGGCGCGAAGAAGAACGACGTCGGCTTCTTCACCGGCGTGAACGTGAAGTTCGGCGCGCTCTGAAGCGGCGGCGGCGCTTCAGCGGCCTGCCGTTCAGGCGCCCGGCGCCGACAGCGTGGTGTCGTAGGTCCTGCCGGCGACGGTGACGTTCTTCAGCACCACGCCGCGGGCGTTGTAGACGTAGAAGGGCTGCGCGGCCTGGGCCGGCGTGCCGAAGTCGCAGTCGCTGATCGTCACGTCGCTCACCGGCAGCACGGCCGGCGCCGGCGCTTCGCCGTTGTAGTCGCTGGCCACCGGGCCCAGCAGCACCAGCGCCTGGTAGCACGAGGCCTTCGCGCCGTTCTTCATGACGTTGCCGACGCGCAGCTTCGAGATGTGGACCTGCGTCACCGCCGGCGGCCGCGTGCGCACGGTGTCGGCCCGCGGCGTGTAGTCGCAGTCGAAGGTGA
Source organism: uncultured beta proteobacterium (assembly GCA_903914615.1). Taxonomy (GTDB): domain Bacteria; phylum Pseudomonadota; class Gammaproteobacteria; order Burkholderiales; family Burkholderiaceae_C; genus Rubrivivax. The sequence goes on from CAIWPS010000033.1 coordinate 3,266, forward strand.
TCACCGCGCCGGCCGCGGTGGCCACGGTCTTCGACGCGATGGGCGAGCCCGGCAGCGTGGCGTAGAACGAGGGCGTGGTCTGCACGCCGTTCGGGATGTCGATCTCGCGGACGTGGAAGTTGCGCAGCCAGCCACCGCGGTTCATGTTGGTCTTCAGCCGGATGGCGGTGTTCAGCGGGTTGGTTTCCCAATGGATGTTCTGCAGCAGCAGCTGCTGCGCGAAAACGTTCTGGATGCCGCCGGCCATCTCGCTGCCCAGGGTCACGGCGCCGTGGCCGCTCTGCATCACGCAGCGCTGGATGACGATGTTCTGCGACGGGCCGAACTGGGTGTCCAGGTTCTTGCCGGCCTTGATGGCGATGCAGTCGTCGCCGGTGTCGAAGGTGCAGTCCTCCACCAGCACATGGTCGCAGGCTTCGGGGTCGAAGCCGTCGTTGTTGGGCCCCAGGCTGTTGGCGTGGACGCGGCGCAGCACGAGGTTGCGGCAATGCACCGGGTGGTGCTGCCAGAAGGGCGTGTTCGTCACCTGGTAGCCCTGCAGCAGCACGTTGGTGCAGCCGACGAGGTGGATCATCGAAGGCCGCAGGTAGTGGCCGGTGCCGAAGACGCGCTGCGCCAGCGGCACGCCGGCCTCGGACAGCGCGGGCAGGAAGAACTCGTCGGCGCGCCAGCGTTCGCCGGGGCCCTGGATGGCCGCGCGCTGGGCCTCGCCGAGCCACGGTGCCAGATCGGCCAGCGAGGCCGGGTTGGCGGCGTTGGGGTGGGCGCTGTTGTGGCCGTCGGTGGTGGGCCGCGGCCCTGCGGCTGCCGCGCTGGGCGAGATGGTGGCGTCGCGGCCCTTCCAGCTCCACCAGCACTCGCTGCCTTCGAAGGGCACGCCGGCCTGGCCGTCGAGCACGCTGGTCCAGTCCTCGCCGGTCAGCGCGATGTGGTCCTGGCCATAGGCGTAGACCATCGACGAGTAGTTCAGGCAGTCGTTGCTCTGCCAGCGCGAGCGCACCAGGCGGCCGTTGGCGCCGCAGGGCACGTCGCCGTATTTGGCGTAGTCGGCCGGGTCGTGGCTGAAGCAGATGCGGGCCCCCGCCTTCAGGTGCACGTGGACGTTCGACCGCAGCACGATCGGACCGGCGCAGTACCAGTCGCCCGCCGGCACCACGACGCGGCCGCCGCCGGCCCGGGCGCAGGCGGCGATGGCGCTTTCGATGGCGGCGCGGCAGTCGGGCGCGCCGGGGGCCGGTGTCTTGACCGGCGCGAAGTCGCCGTGCGAGACCTGGGCGCGGACTTCGGTCATGGCGCAGGGCCGGGCGCCGAAGTCGGTGACGGTGAAGTCCTGGTCGCGGAAGGCGGGCAGCCCGGCCAGCCGGTCGACGATGGCCTGGGCCTGCAGCCAGGGGTCGCCGGGCGGCGAGGCCGCCAGTGCACCCGACGTCAGCCCGCTCGCGAGCCCGCCCGCCGCGGCGCGCAGCAGCGTGCGCCGCTGCGCGTCGACATGCTGGGGCGTGGGCGATCTGCTGGCGTGCTTCACGGTGAACCCCTTGCCGGGTCGGTGGCGACGACGTTCTCGAACTCAGCCTCGAACACCTCTGCCGGCGCCGGCTGCGCGGCATAGCCCAGCTGCGCCACGGGGTCGATGCCGATGGCGCGCAGGTTCGCCCAGTAGTCGTCGGAGTCCAGCTGCGCCGGGCGGTAAGAGAGCTTGCCGCTCTGGTTCCAGTCGGCCCAGGGGTGCGTGCGGTGGATGTGGCTGCCGATGCGCGAATGCAGCACCACCATCTTGCCGACGGTCTCCAGCACCGCCTGGTTGAAGGTGCCGCGAGGAGCCGTGTAGCCGTTGGCCAGGCCGAAGGTGCAGCCGTAGCCCGGCACCGCCATCGCGCCGAAGGGCGTGCAGCGCTGGTCGTGGAACCACTGGCGCGACAGGTTGTAGTTGCCGGCGCGTGCGTAGGCCGAGCCGTCGCTCGTGAAGTCGCAGTCGTCGAAGACGAGGCCGTAGCGTGTCCTGACATTGGTGTCGGGCGCGCCGACGTAGGCATTGCGCCGGCTGCCCAGCGTGCGGATCTCCGAGCGGTAGAAGAAGGCCGTGGCGTTGCCGAAGATGAAGTCGACGTCGCCTTCGATGGTGCTGCGGTGGAAGAAGCTGCGCGCCGTGCTGCCGTCGGCCTGCGCCTTCAGGTACAGCGTGTCCTGCAGGCCCGCGAGGCGCACCTGCTCGAACTGCGCGCGGTCGGCGCCGTCGACCATCAGCGCCACGGCCTGGTGCTGCACCGGCGGGGCCGGCGCGCGGCAGTCGTCGACGCAGGCGCCGGGCGCCGGGACCGCCTCGCGCTGGTAGGCGTTCACGATGCTGAGCTTGCGGGCCTGGAAGCCGGCATTGCGCACCCACACCGTCGGCGTGCCGAAGGTGCCGAGCGTGGCGCGCTCGCGCACCGAATCGAACATCGCCTGGATGGCCGGGTCGGTGCCGGCGAACTGCGCCGCGTACTGCTGCGCATAGTCCGTGCCGGTGACGGCGGCGTCCAGGCGGGCGGTGATGACGGTGTCGGCGGGCGTGGCGCCGTCGCCTTCGAGCGTGATCGGCGCCGGGCCCGCGGGCACGTAGACCAGCTCGCGGTAGGTGCCGGGCCGCACGCGGATGTGGATGCGCGCCGTGGATGCGGCGGCGCGGGCGTCCTTGACGGCGCGGTCGACGGCGGCCTGCACGGTACGGAAGACGCGCACGCCGTCGGCGGCAGCCTGCGGGTCGACGGTGTAGTCGGGGCGCGGCGAGGCGCCCTCCACCAGCGCATCGGCCAGCGGGTCCCAGGGGTCGGGCCGTTCGCGCCCGGGCGGCCCGGCGTGGCCCAGCACCTGGGCGTAGGCGAACTGGCGAGCCTGCGCGGCGCTGAGCTGCGGCCGCGGGTTGCGCGGCGCCGCCGGCAGGGCGAAGGCGGCGAAGCGCTGCGTGCAGTCCAGGCCCGGGACGCCGGGCGGGTTGAGCGGCTCGGAGCCCGGCAGCAGCGCCGCGTGCTCGAGGCTCGCGGCCGCGCCGCCCGCCACCACCACGCGCCGGAAGGCCACCCGCGCCAGCGAGCCTTCGTCGTGCCCCTGCACGCTCACCG
>CAIWPS010000034.1 GCA_903914615.1 uncultured beta proteobacterium
GCCGCCCTGGCGCAGCGCGACGACGCGGGTGCCGCCGCGCAGGCGCAGCGTCGCCTGGCCGCGGCGCTGGACGCCGAGGCGCGCGCCAGCACGGCGCAGTTGCTGGAACTGCACGGCCTGCAGGGCTCCGCCCGCGGCGGCAGCGAGGGCGAGATCATGGCCCGCGTGGCGCGCCAGTTCGAGCACCGCGCGCCGCTGCCCGAAGGCCGCGCCGCCGTCGTCGGCGGTGCCGTCACCGGGGCGCTCGCAGGGCTCAAGGCCGACCTGCTCAGCGGCGGCCTGACGATGGGCGGCGGCCTGCTCGCCGGCGGCCTGCTCGGCGCCCTGGGCGCGGCAGGCGTGGCGCGCGGCATCAACGTCGTGCGCGGCCGCACGCACAGCTGGGTGGCGTGGAGCGACGAAGCGCTGCAGGCCGCCGCCCAGGCGGCCGTGTTGCGCTACCTGGCCGTGGCCCACTTCGGCCGCGGCCGTGGCGACTGGGCACACGGCGAGGCGCCGCCACACTGGGCCCCGCAGGTGGCCCAGGCGCTGGCAGCGCCGCCCTTCGCGGCAGCCTGGCCGGCGCGCGCGGCGGCGGACGAAGGCGCCCCCGAAGTCCAGGCCCTGGCCGCGGCCCTGAGACCTGCGCTGGCCGCAGCCGTGGCCGGGGTGCTGCAGCGCCTGTACCCGGCGGCTACTTCGCCAGCAGGTGCGGCAGCCACAGCGTCAGACCCGGCCAGTAGGTGACGACGCCGAGGAAGATCAGCATCGTCAGCAGCCACGGCCACACCGCCACCGTCAGTTCGCTGATGCCCATCTTGGTGATGCCCGAGGCGACGTAGAGGTTCAGCCCCACCGGCGGGTGGCACATGCCGACTTCCATGTTGACGACGATGAGGATGCCGAAGTGGATGGGGTCGATGCCCAGCTTGACGGCCACCGGGAAAAGGATGGGCGCCATGATCAGGATGATCGAGCTCGGCTCCATCACGTTGCCGGCGGCCAGCAGCAGGATGTTGACGACGAGCAGGAAGGCCACCGGCCCGAAGCCCTGGGCGATCATCCAGTCGGCCATCGCCTGCGGGATGTTCTCGCTCGTCATCAGGAAGCTGAACAGCACCGCGTTGGTGATGATGTACAGCAGCATCGCGCTCATGCTCGCCGAGTCCAGCAGCACCTTGGGGATCTTCTTCAGCGGCATGTCCTTGTAGATCCACACCGTGACAATGAAGGCGTAGACCGCGGCCATGGCCGCCGCCTCGGTGGGCGTAAAGACGCCGCTGTAGATGCCGCCCATCACGATCACCACCAGCAGCAGGCCCCAGACGCTTTCCTTGAAGGCCACCCAGCGTTCGCGCCAGCTGGCCCTGGGCAGGCGCGGGTAGTCGTGCTTGCGCGCCAGGTACCAGGTCGTGAAGCCCAAGGCCGTGGCCAGCGCGATGCCGGGCACGATGCCGGCGATGAACATCGCGCCGACCGAGACGTTGGTGGACACCGAGTACATGACCATCGCGATCGACGGCGGGATCAGGATGCCCAGGGCGCCCGAGGTGGTGATGACGCCGGCGCCGAAGCGGTTGGGGAAGCCCTGGCGCACCATCGCCGGCAGGATCACCGAGCCGATGGCCACGACCGTGGCCGGGCTCGACCCCGAGACCGCGGCGAAGAGGGCGCAGGCCATCACGCCCGCCAGCCCGAGCCCGCCATGCCAGTGGCCGACCATCGACGAGGCGAAGCGGATCATGCGCCGCGCCACGCCGCCATGGGTGAGGAAGTTGCCGGCCAGGATGAAGAACGGGATCGCCATGATCTCGAACTTCTCGATGCCGGTGAACAGCTTCAGTGCCACCGATTCGATGGGCACCGTCGTCATCGTGAAGAGGAAGGTCAGGACGGTCAGGCCCAGCGAGATGCTGATCGGCATGCCCGTGAGCATGAGCAGGATCAGCAGCACGAAGATGATGGCGGTGTTCATCCGCGGGCCTCCGGCTTGAGTTCCTCGTCGGAGGGCACGGCCACCGCGGCCGAGTCCTCGATGCCTTCGACGTGGGCATGGTCGTGGTGCGGCAGCTCACCGGTGCGGGCGAAGCTCCAGGCCACCTGGAGGAAGCGGAAGCTCATCAGCGACGAGCCCAGCGGCACGCACAGGTAGACGATCCACATCGGCATCTCCAGGTCGGCCGAGACCTGGTCGGTGTGGCCGATGTTCCAGACGAAGTTCGCACCCCGCGCCGCCACCGTGCCGGTGAACAGCGCCCCGGCGAGCAGGCCGAACAGCACCAGCGCCTTCTGCGACTTGCCGGTGAGCTTGCGGATGATGACGTCGACGCCGACGTGGATGCCGGTGCGCACGCCGTAGGCGGCGCCGAACTTGGCCATCCAGACGAACATGAAGATGCAGGCCTCCTGGGCCCAGCTGACATCGAGCTTCACCGTGTAGTCCTGGATCCACGGCAAGCCGGAGAGGAAGCGGTGCACGACGGCGAAGAAGATCACCAGCGTGGCGGCCGCGATGAGGAAGGTGATCAGCCATTCCTCGAGGTGGTTCAGGACCCTGTTGATCATCGGCGTCTCCGGGGCTGCTCGGCGGCTGCGGTGCTACTTCGGCGCCACGAAACCGGCGGCCTTGTAAACCGTCTCGATGGTGGCCTTGCCGACGCGGCCTTCCATCTCCTTGTGCACCGGCATCAGCGCCTTCTTCCACTCGGTGAGCTCGGCTGCCGTCGGCGTGTACAGCGTCGTCTTGCCGCTGGCCCTGATCTTCTCCAGCGCGTCGGCGTTCTCGGTCGCGGCGATGGCGTTGGCGTAGGTCGTGGCGTCCTTCATCGCGCCGGCGAGCGTGGTGCGGATGTCGGCGGGCAGGCCGTCCCAGAACTTCTTGTTGACGATCACCGCGTAGGCCAGGTGGCCGTGGTTGGACAGCGTGATGTGCTTCTGCACCTCGAAGATCTTCTGCGTGTAGAAGTTCGACGGCACGCCTTCGGTGCCGTCGACCACGCCCGACTGCAGCGCGGCATAGAGTTCCGAGAAGGCCATCACCTGCGGGATCGCGCCCAGCGCCCGCATCTGCGCGTCCAGCACCTTGGACGACTGGATGCGCATCTTCAGGCCCTTGAAGTCGGCGACCACGTGCAGCGGCTTGTTCGCACTCATGATGTGGAAGCCGTTGTCCCAGTAGCCCAGGCCCAGGATGCCCTTGGGTTCGAGCTTCCTGAAGAGCTCGGCGCCCACCGGCCCTTCGGTGACGGCGCGGAACGCCGCCTGGTCCTTGAAGATGAAGGGCAGGTCGAAGACCTCGAACTCCCGCACCCCCAGCGGGCCGAACTTGGCCAGCGAAGGCGCCAGCATCTGCACGCTGCCCAGCTGCAGCGCTTCGAGCTCTTCCTTGTCCTTGTAGAGCTGGCTGTTGGGGTAGACCTCGACCTTGACCCTGCCGCCCGTGCGCTGCTCGGCCAGTTCCTTGAAGCGCTGCGCGCCCTTGCCCTTGGGCGTGTCGGGCGCCACGACATGGCTGAACTTGATGACGATGGGGGCCTGGGCGTGGCCGATGGCGGGCAGCGCGAGGGCGCAGGCGGCGGCGCAGGTCAGCAGGGTGCGGCGGGTGGTGGTGGCATTCATTCTCGGGTCTCCTTCTGGTTGAGGGTCTGCAGGGCGCGCATCACCTGGCCACGCCGGTGGCCTGGTAGACCTGGGCGAGCAGGGCGGCGCCGATGCGCGATTCCATTTCCTTGTGCACCGGCCACAGCGTCTTGCGCCAGACCTCGCGCTCGGCCGGCGTCAGGTCCTGCACCTGCGTCTTGCCCGAGGCCCTGAGCTCGGCCAGCGCCTCGGCGTTCTCCTGCGCGACGAGCTGGAACTCGTATTCGGTGGCCTGCCTGACGGCGCCGTTGAGCGCCGCCTGGATGTCGCCCGGCAGGCCGTCCCAGAACTTCTTGTTGACGATCAGCGCGTAGCCGGTATGGGTGTGGTTGGTCAGCA
>CAIWPS010000035.1 GCA_903914615.1 uncultured beta proteobacterium
CCGCATCCACGTCGTCGAGGTAGATTCCCGTGCCCATCATCCAGCCCCACCGCGGCAATGCCACAGCGTACGCCAGCTTGCGCTCGACGCGCCCGTTGGACGGCTTGGGCCACAGGTAGCGGCGGAAACCGCCGCCCTCCCTGGCCGCAGCCCAGAGTTCCCTGACCACGAAGGTGCCGTCGGCATCTTGCATGTTCCACATGTTGGTGCCGACCAGTTCGGGGCGCCGCGGGTGCACCAGGTTCAACCCCTCTTGGTCATAGACGAAGTAGTACCCGTCGTGGCCAAAGTTCATGCTCGCCAGGACGGCCTTGGCCTGCTCCTTGGCGGCGTCGTCGTCCCGGCCGGCACCGTAGAGGTTGTCGATGGCGGTCATCGCCAGTGCGATGTAATTGCGCAGCTCCTCACGTTTGGTGCTGAGCAGCACATCCTCCATCAACTGGGCCTGCTGGCGGTCCAGCTGTTGGGTCTCGTAGGTCAGCAATCCGCCAACCATCGCGATGGCCAGCATAAGCGGGGCTACCGCCAGCAGCAATATTTTGGCTTTGAGTTTCATCGCGAAGGCGCAGCGACCCGCTCGCAGGAGCCGCAGTTGAGGTCAGCGCCGATTGTGATGGCTGACGGCCGATCGGCACATCCGCGGGCACGAATTCGCGTTTTCCCTTATGCAGTACTACGCAGTCCGCGCACGCAGAGTTGCGCAGACGACCGCCACCCGGTGCGACGATAATCACCGCGGCCCGCACGCGATCGTCGAACGCGGCAGCCTTCCCTGTGACACCCCCTGTAGGAGACACCCATGTACCGTTACTGCAAGCTGACAGGCGCCCTGGCGCTGGCGGGTCTGAACACCATCGCGTTGGCCGCCGAGCCGATCAAGATCGGCGTGGATGGCCCATTTACGGGCGGATCGTCGTCGATGGGGGTGAGCATGCGTGACGGCGTGCGTCTGGCCATCGCCGAGATCAACAAGGCGGGTGGCGTCCTGGGTCGGCCGCTGGAGGCGGTCGAGCGCGACGACGAGGCCAAGAACGAGCGTGGCGTTCAAATTGCCCAGGAGCTGATCAACAAGGAGAAGGTCGTCGCGGCCGTGGGCTACATCAACACCGGCGTGGCGCTGGCTTCGGAGCGCTTCTTTGAGGAAGCCAAGATACCGGTCATGAACAACGTGGCCACCGGCTCCGTGCTCACCCACCAGTTCGACAAGGAACCGGAAAACTACATTTTCCGCAACGCCGCTCACGACAGCATCCAGGCGCCCATGATCGTCGAGGAAGCGATCACCCGCCGGCACTTCACGAAGGTGGCGATCCTCGCCGACTCGACCAACTACGGCCAGCTCGGACGCGAAGACCTGGAGCGTGCACTCAGCTCCAAGGGGATCAAGCCGGTGGCCGTCGAGAAATTCAACATCAAGGACGTGGACATGACCGCGCAGCTGCTCAAGGCCAAGGAAGCCGGAGCCCAAGCGGTGCTGACCTACGGCATCGGACCGGAGCTGGCGCAAATTGCCAACGGCATGACCAAGCTGGGCTGGAAAGTGCCGATGATCGGCAGCTGGACGTTGTCGATGGCCAATTACATCGACAACGCCGGTCCGGGCGGCGAAGGTGCGCGCATGCCGCAAACCTTCATCCAAGAGCCCACCACGCCCAAGCGTCAGTCGTTCATCATCAGCTACTTGAAGACCTTCAATCCGAAGAACGCGCGCATGGACTCCCCGGTCTCGGCGGCCCAGGGCTACGACTCGATCTACCTGCTGGCCGCGGCCATCAAGCAGGCCGGCAGCACCGACGGGCCGAAGATCAAGGCCGCGCTGGAAGACCTGAAGACGCCCATCGAAGGCGTCGTCACGACCTACAACAAGCCCTTCAGCGCCAAGGACCACGAGGCCATCACCGCCAACATCCCGGTGTTCGGCGAGGTCAAGGGCCAGCGCGTGGTCTATGCCTACGCCGAAGACCAGAAGAAGGCCTCGGAAGTGCGCGTCAAGGACCCCAACGCCAAGGGCGCGCTGACGGTCAAGAAGTAAGCCAAACTCCAGGCCCCCGAAACCGCCCGGCGCCGCCGGGCGTTTTCATGTTTCCGGCGCGGTGTTCAGCGAGAAAGCGGCCATGCAGATCCTCACCCAACTCGTCTTCAGCGGCATCGCCCTGGGCATGATCTACGCGGTCATCGCCTTCGGCTACCAGCTCACCTTCGCCACCAGCGACACCCTGAACTTCGGCCAGGGCGACGCGCTGATGCTGGGCGCGCTGGTGGGCCTGACGCTGGTGGGCCTGGGCGTGAACTACTGGCTGATGATCCCGCTGGTGTGCGTGTTCGGCGCGCTGCAGGGGGCCTTCGTCGAACGCATCGGCGTGCGCCCGGCACTGAAGATCAAGAGCGAGTTCGGCTGGATCATGTCCACCATCGCCCTGGGCATCATCTTCAAGAACGTCGCCGAGAACGTGTGGGGCCGCGACGACCTGAAGTTCCCTTCGCCGCTGCCCGAGTCGCCGATGCATTTCCTGGGCGCCAACGTGCTGCCGATGGAGGTGCTGGTCGTCGTCGGCGCCGTGGCCATGATGCTGGCGGTGGAGGTCTTCAACCGCAAGAGCATCTACGGCAAGGCCGTGGTCGCCACCTTCAACGACCGCGACGCGGCCAAGCTGATGGGCATCAACACCGGCCTCGTCATCACCTTCAGCTACGCGCTGAGCTCGATGAGCGCGGCCTTCGCCGGCGTGCTCATCGCGCCGCTCACGCTCACCGGCGCCACCATGGGCGCGGTGCTGGGGCTGAAGGCCTTCGCGGTGGCCATCATCGGCGGGCTGACCAGCGGCATGGGCATCATCCTGGGCGGCATCATCCTGGGCATCGCCGAGACGACGACGGGCTTCTACATCTCCACCGGCTACAAGGACGTGCCGGGGCTGGTGCTGCTGCTGATCGTGCTGGCCGTCAAGCCGGCGGGCCTCTTCGGCAAGACCGCGATCAAGAAGGTCTGAGCGTGAAGAACAAAGCCCTGCTGATCGGCCTCGTTGCCATCGTCATCGTCGGCGCGCTGCCGCTGGCGGTGCACAACCCCTACTACATCCACCTCGTCGAGACGATCATGATCTACGCGATCGTGCTCTTCGGCCTGGACATCGTGGTCGGCTACACCGGGCAGGTGTCGCTGGGCCACGCTGGCCTCTTCGGCATCGGCAGCTACACCGCCGGCGTGCTGGTGATGAAGCTGGCCGCGCCGCTGTGGGTCACGCTGCCGGCGGCCATCGCCGTCACCGCCGGCTTCGGCGCGCTGCTGGCGCTGCCGGCGCTGCGCGTCACCGGGCCCTACCTGGCGATGGTGACGCTGGCCTTCGGCACCATCATCCAGATCCTCATCAACGAGATGACTTTCCTCACCGAAGGCCCGATGGGCATCAAGCTCGACAAGCCCAGCCTCTTCGGCATGAAGCTGGGCGAGCAGGAGTTCTTCTGGGTCGTGCTGGCGATGCTGGTGCTGAGCCTGGTCGTCGTCCACCGCATCCTGCGCAGCCACCTGGGCCGCGCCTTCGAGGCCTTGCGCGGCAGCCCGGTGGCTTCCGACTGCATGGGCGTGAGCGTCTACCGCTACAAGGTCTACGCCTTCGTCATCAGCGCCGGGCTGGCCGGGCTGGCGGGGTCGCTGTATGCCTACAGCGAGCAGTACATCAGCCCCAATACCTACAACTTCGAGCTCACCGTGCTGTTCCTGCTGGCCATCATCATGGGCGGGCGCAAGACGCGCATCGGCGCCATGCTGGGGGCGACCATCATCGTGCTGCTGCCCAAGCTGCTGGACGACCTCGACCTCTTCCGCAGCGTGGCCGTGGTGATGGCGGTGCTGGTGGCCCTGGGCGCGCCCATCGCGGTGAAGCAAAAGCGCGTCACCTGGGGCCAGGCGGCCATTCCGGTGGCCGGCGCCATCGCGCTGGCCGCAGTGTCCTTCGTGCTGCAGACCATGACCGACTGGCGGCTGTCGATCTTCGGCCTGATCACGCTCTTCGTCGTGTACTACCTGCAGGACGGCATCGTCGGCTTCGTGCGCAGCGTGTTCAACCTGCGGCCGCGCGGCGACCTGATCGAAGCCGCGCAGCTGACGCCGCAGCGCGGCGACGCCATCGCCGACGCCGCGGGCGGCGGTGCCGGCGCGGGCGGCGAGGAACTGCTCAGCGCCAGCCATGTGCTGATGCAGTTCGGCGGCCTGAAGGCGCTCAACGACGTCGAGCTGCGCGTCAGGCGCGGCACCGTGCACGGCCTCATCGGCCCCAACGGCTCGGGCAAGAGCACGATGATGAACGTGCTGACCGGCATCTACGTGCCCACGGGCGGCGAGATCAGCTTCGCCGGTCGCTCGCTGGTCGGCCGCACCTCGTCCGACATCGCCTTGTCGGGCATCGCGCGCACCTTCCAGAACGTGCAGCTCTTCGGCGAGATGACGGCGCTGCAGAACGTCATGGTCGGCCTGCACCACAGCTTTGCCAGCAACCTCGTCGACGTCGCGCTGCACACGCCGCGCTACAAGCGCGAGGACGCGGCCGCCACGGCGCGCGCGCTGGGCCTGCTGAACTTCGTCGGCCTGGCCGACCTGGCGCAGGAGGAAGCGCGCAACCTGCCCTACGGCAAGCAGCGGCTGCTGGAAATCGCCCGCGCCCTGGCGCTGGACCCGCAGCTGCTGCTGCTGGACGAACCCGCGGCCGGCCTGACCGCGCCCGACATCAAGGAGCTGGTGGCCATCATCGCCAAGATCCGCAGCCACGGCATCACCCTGATCCTCATCGAACACCACATGGACGTGGTGATGTCGGTCTGCGACACCGTCTCGGTGCTGGACTTCGGGCAGAAGATCGCCGAAGGCCTGCCCGCCGCGGTGCAGGCCAACCCCAAGGTCATCGAAGCGTATCTCGGCGGCGAAGCCGCTGCGGCGCACTGAGGGGGCCGCCAAGATGCTGACCATCAAGAACCTGCACGCCGGCTACGGCAAGGTCGAAGTGCTGCAAGGCATCGCCATCGAGGTGCCGCGCGGCAAGGTGGTGACGCTGATCGGCTCCAACGGCGCCGGCAAGACCACCACCATGCGCGCCGTCAGCGGCATGATCAAGCCCACCGCGGGCGAGATCAGCCTGAACGGCAAGCGCATCGACGGCCTGGAGAGCTACCACATCGCGCGCCTGGGCCTGGCCCATTCGCCCGAAGGCCGGCGCGTCTTCGCGACGATGACCGTCACCGACAACCTGCGCCTGGGTGCCTTCCCGCGCTACACCGGCGCCAGGCCCAAGGGCGACATCGCCGCCGACCTGGAACGCGCGATGGAGCTCTTCCCGCGCCTGAAGGAACGCCGGCTGCAGCTGGCCGGCACGCTCTCGGGCGGCGAGCAGCAGATGCTGGCGATGGCCCGCGCCACCATGCTCAACCCCGAGGTGGTGCTGCTGGACGAACCCTCGATGGGCCTGGCGCCCATCCTCGTCGACGAGGTCTTCCGCATCATCGGGCGGCTGAAGGCCGAAGGCGTGACGATGCTGCTGGTGGAGCAGTTCGCCGCCGCCGCCCTGGGCGTGGCCGACTACGGCTACGTGCTGGAGAACGGCCGCATCTCGCTGCACGGACCGGCGGCGCAACTGCGCGACGACCCGGCGGTGAAGGCGGCCTACCTGGGCGGCGGGCACTGAGTCGGCGCGCTCAGCCCAGCGCCAGCAGCGCCACGCCGCCGGCGATCGCCACCGCGCCCAGCAGCCGCACGCGGCGGTCGCCCTCGCCCAGCAGCGTGCCGCCGGCCAGCGCGGCGAAGAGCATCGAGACCTCGCGCGCCGGCGCCACGTGGCTCAGCGGCGCCAGCCGCATCGCGTACAGCACCATGATGTAGCTCAGCGGCCCCAGCACGGCGATCACCACCGCCGGCCGCCACAGCCGCCGCAGCTCGCGCCCGAAGGCCGCGGGCTTGGCCAACGCCGAAGGCAGCATGACGGGGATGCGCAGCACGTTGCCGACGTAGTCCACCAGCAGCGGCGAGATCGCCAGCACCTTGACCGCGTAGCCGTCGATGACGGTGTAGCTGGCGATGAAGCCACCCGTCAGCGCACCCCAGGCCAGGCCGCGACGCACGCGCAGGCGCTGCGCAGGGTCGTGCGCCCGGCGCCACAGGCCGGGGCCGCCGGCGATGAGAAAGACCCCCAGCACCACCGCCAGCGCACCGCAGGCGCCGGCAGCGGTCCAGGTCTCGCCAAGGAGCAACACGGCGCCGACGCTGCTCAGCAGCGGCCCGCTGCCGCGCGCCACCGGGTAGACCACCGTCAGGTCCGACACCGCGTAGCCGTGCAGCAGGGTGCGGAAGTACAGCACGTGGATGGCGGCGCTGGCCGCCAGCACGCACCACTCGCGCCAGCCCCAGCCGGCCACGGCCTGCACGCCCACCCAGGCCACCACCGGCCCCCACAGCAGCGCGACGGCCAGCGAGCCCATCAGCACGAAGGCATTGCCGCTGCCGCCCGAGCGCTTGGCGACGAGGTTCCAGCTGGCGTGGCACAGCGCGGCCAGCAGCACCAAAGCGAGGGCCTGGCCGCTCAGCTTGTGCCGCTTTCACCTGCCGCGCAGGAACAGCGCATCCAGCTCCTTCATCGTCACCTGGCGCCAGGTCGGGCGGCCGTGGTTGCAGGTGTCGGCGCGCTCGGTGGCCTCCATCTCGCGCAGCAGGGCGTTCATCTCCTCGATCGTCAGCCGGCGGTTGGCGCGCACCGCACCATGGCAGGCCATGGTGGCCAGGATGTCGTCGCGGGCGCGCTGCACGACGCGGCTGGCGCCGGCCTCCTGCAGCTCGGCCAGCACGGACCGGGTGAGCTCGGCGAGGTCGGCGTCGGGCAGCGCCGCCGGGCGGCTGCGCACGGCCAGCGTGGCGGCCGAGAGCACGCCCACGTCCAGCCCCAGTTCCAGCAGTGCCGCCTGCTCGGCCTCGGCGGTGGCGACCTCGGCCGCGCTGGCGGCGAAGGTGTGGGCGATGAGCAGCGGCTGCGAAGGCAGCGCGCCGCCGCTCGTCGCGGCGCGCTTCAGGCGTTCGTAGACGATGCGCTCGTGCGCCGCGTGCATGTCGACGACGACCAGGCCCTGCGCATTCTCGGCCAGCACGTAGACGCCGCCGATCTGCGCCACGGCACGCCCCAGCGGCCAGGCTGCCGCGGCGGGCGCTTGCGGCTCGGTGGCGTTGGCAGCGGCGGTAGGCGTGCCACGCAGCCCCGCCCAGGCGGCCAGTCCACCGCTGCCTTGCGGCGTGTGCCAGGCGCCGTTGCCCGGCCACGGCGGCACGGGCTCGTGCGCCACGGGTGCGTCCTGCAGCGCCAGCGAAGGCTGCCACGCGCGAACCGCCGCAGGCGCGGCTGCGGCCGCTGTCGGCGTAGCGGTTTCCGCCGCACTGGCGCGGCTGGGCGCCAGCGCGTCCTGCACCGCATGCAGCAGCGCCTGGTGCAGTGCGCGCCCGTCGCGGAAGCGGACCTCGATCTTCGTGGGGTGGACGTTGACGTCGACCAGCTCGGGCGCGATGGTGATGAACAGCGCATAGGCCGGCTGGCGGCTGCCGTGCAGCTGGTCCTCGTAGGCGGCGCGCACGGCATGCGAAAGCAGGCGGTCGCGCACGCAGCGGCCATTGACGAAGAGGTACTGCAGGTCGCCACGCGCGCGCGCCGCCTCGGGCTGGCCGACGCGGCCGACCACCGCCAGCGGCCCGCGCGCCAGCTGCAGCTCACGGCTGGCGGCCGTGAAGTCCGCGCCCAGCACCTCGGCCCAGCGTTGCGCCGCCGTGGCCGGCCGCCACTGCGCCACCAGCCGGCCTTCGTGCCAGACCGCGAAGCCGACGTCGGGCCGCGCCAGGGCGTGGCGGCGCACGGCCTCCAGCGCGTGGGCCATTTCGGTGGCGTCGGTCTTGAGGAACTTGCGCCGCGCCGGCGTGCTGAAGAACAGCTCCTGCACCTCCACGGTAGTGCCGCGCGCGCGCGCTGCCGGGGCGATCTCGCCGCTGCCCGCGTGCAGCCGCCAGCCATGGGCGTCGGCCGCCGTTCGCGTCGCCAGCGTCATCTCCGACACCGAAGCGATGGCCGCCAGCGCCTCGCCGCGAAAGCCCATGCTGGCCACCGATTCCAGCTCGGCCAGGCTGGCGATCTTGCTCGTGGCGTGACGCTTCAACGCCAGCGGCAGGTCTTCGCGCGCGATGCCGCTGCCGTCGTCCTCGACCGTGATCGCACGCACCCCGCCGGCCACCAGCCGCACGGTGACCTGGGTGGCGCCGGCGTCCAGCGCGTTGTCCACCAGTTCGCGCACCACCGAGGCCGGCCGCTCGACCACTTCGCCGGCCGCGATCTGGCTCACCAGCACGTCGGGGAGTTCGCGGATGCGCCTGGCCGCCGCATCGGGGCCGCTGCGCAGGGGCGGCAGCGGCAGCAACGTGGCATTCATGCTGCGGATTGTAGGAGCGACCCTGTCAGTCCTGACGGGTGGCTGTGCCGGGCATAGACTCGACAATGGGAGCCCGACCCAAGACAGCGCGATCCTGCTCGACAGGCATCCGCGGCGGGCCGTCAACGTTGGGAGTTGGCATGTTGTCGTTCTTTGCCGAACTCGTCACGCGCAGCGACGAGGACCGCCGCGCCTTCGAGACCCACCCCGTGGTCGTCGCGGCGGTGGCCGATGGCATGGCGGCGGAGCGCTACCGCGCCTTGCTGCTCGAGCTCTACCACGTCGTCTGGCAGTTCAACCCGGTGTCGGCCGCCGCGGCCAGCCGCATGGGCAGCCCGGCGCACGAGTCGCTGCAGCCCGTGCGCCACTTCCTCTACCAGCACATGCACGAGGAGATGGGCCACGAGACCTGGGTGCTCAACGACCTGGAAGCCGTCGGCGTCGCGCCCGCCGCCGCGCGGGCGCACCAGCCCGGCGTGCACACGCTGGCGCTGAACGGCTACAACTACTGGGCCGCCGATCGCCGCCACCCCTGCTCGGTGCTGGGCATGCTGTACGCGCTGGAGGTCATCGCCTCGGTCTACGGCGGGCCCTTCGCCTCGGCCATCCGCGAGTCGCTGCTGCTCGACGGCGACCACGGCGTGTCCTTCATCGCCTCGCATTCCACGATGGACGCGCAGCACATGGCCGACCTGCGGTTGATCATGAACAAGCTCGACGGCGAAGCCTCGCTGGCCGCGGTGGTCGAATCTGCGCGGGTGAACTTCCACCACTTCACGCGCATCATCGAGGCCATCTGATCTGAACCCCTGCCCGTGAAACCCGCGCCCGC
This sequence comes from uncultured beta proteobacterium, assembly GCA_903914615.1. Taxonomy (GTDB): domain Bacteria; phylum Pseudomonadota; class Gammaproteobacteria; order Burkholderiales; family Burkholderiaceae_C; genus Rubrivivax. The sequence goes on from CAIWPS010000035.1 coordinate 9,278, forward strand.
CGTCGGCGTGCCCGGCCTGCTCGGCCGGCCCTACAGGACGATCCGCCTGGAGTGGAGTTCCGAGCTGCGCCTGCTGCGCGTGCGCACCTGCGTCAAGCCCATCCAGTGCTACAGCCTGGCCGCGATGGGCGAACTGCAGCAGATGCTGTCGGACATCTCGGCCAACCCCGGCCTGCTGCGGCACTTCGTGATGACCTCGGACGTGCCGCGCGTCTTCAACTTCGGCGGCGACCTGGCGTTGTTCGTGCTGCTGGTGCGCGCCGGCGACGTCGAGTCGCTGAAGCTCTACGGCCAGCGCTGCGTCGACCTGGTGTGGTGGATGGAGAACGCAGCCCACCTGGGCATCCACACCACGGTGCTGTCGCAGGGCGACACGCTGGGCGGAGGGCTCGAATCGGTGCTGCCCTTCCACAAGGTGATCTTCGAGAAGAGCGCCAACGCCGGCTTTCCCGAGGTGCTGTTCAACCTCTTCCCTGGCATGGGCGCCTGGGACTTCACCATCCGCAAGGCCGGCTTCGCGGTGGCCAACGAGATGATCCTCTCCGGCCGCCTGTACAGCGCCGAGGAACTGCACTACCGCCGCCTCGTCGACGTCGTGGCCGAGGACGGCGAGGGCGAGGCCGCCATCGAGCGCGTCGTGCACGACGTCGACCAGCGACACCGCGGCACGATGGCGGCGCTGCGCGCGCAGCGCCTGGCGGCGCCGATCCGCTACGAGACGCTCAGCGCCATCGTCGACCTCTGGGCCGAGAGCGCACTGGGCCTCACCGACCGCGACCTGCGGCTGATGGAACGGCTGGCGCGGGCCCAGGCGCGCAAGGCCGGCGGCGCCGACGAAGGCGCGGTCGAGGAGATCAAGCGCATGGAACTGGAGAACGCCTGGGGCGAGCGCCGCACCGGCATCGACCGCCGCGCCGGCAGCGATGAAAGACGCGTGCGGGGCTAGCAAGCCGGTCGCGGCGTCGGCTACCCTCGCGCAGTCAATGACGACACCCACCGCACCCGAGGTGCTGATCAGCGAGGTCGGCCCGCGCGACGGCC
>CAIWPS010000036.1 GCA_903914615.1 uncultured beta proteobacterium
GCCGGCCAGGCCCACCGCCAGCGCCGCGCCACCGCTCAGCAGCCCGACGAGCAGCATCAGCCGGCCCTGCAGGCCCAGCTGCAGCCAGCGGCCGGCCCGCCCGGCCAGGGTGTCGACGCGCAGCATGCCGCCGTCCAGACGGTGCAGGCGCGTGCCGGCGGCCCGTTCCTGGCGCATCGTCGCGTACAGCGCTGTCGCGGCCTGCACCTGTTCGCGCGCCGGCTCGGTGCGCACCGACATGTAGCCCAGCGGCGTGTCGCCCTGCATGAGCGGCGTCACGTTGGCGATCACCCAGTAGCAGCTGCCGTCCTTGCGGCGGTTCTTCACCGGCGCCGACCAGGGCTGCCCGGCGGCGATGGTCTGCCACATGTCGCGGAAGGCCTCCTCGGGCATGTCCGGGTGGCGGATCATGTTGTGCGGCTGGCCGAGCAGCTCTTCCTTGGCGTAGCCGCTGACGGCGACGAAGGCCGGGTTCACGTAGGTGATGCGGCCCTTCAGGTCGGTGGTCGAGACCAGCGTCTCGCCATGGGGAAACGGGAACTCGGTCGCTGTGACGGGATGGTTGATGCGCATCGCGGGCCTTCGGTTGGGGAGCTTTTCGGCGCAGACATCGCGTCCCGGTCGGCTTGCGCCGTCCTCGTGTCCCAGGTTTCGGCGCATTCGAATCCGACTTTAGGTCGGGATTCCCGCCCCCTGCCGCGGAACAGCGGCCCGAATGCACCCCAGTCGCGCGCGCCGCGCCGGGCTCAGCCGCGATCGAGCCAGATGGCGAGCCCCTGGGCGTTGAGTTCCAGGTCCATCTGCAGCAGCTGCGCGATGGCCTCGCGCCCCCACGGGCAGCCGTGTGCGTCCAGGCTGGCCGCAAAGAGCTCGAGCTGACCCTGCTTGAGCCGCTCGTGACGGGCGGGGGCATGGCGCTCGGCCTGCGCCATCGCCACCAGGCTGTCGAGCAAGGACAGCAGCAGCGCCCCCAGCCGCGGCACCTCGCCGACGCGGCCGAAGTGCGTCAGGTACATGCAGCTCGGCTGTGCCGCCAGCAGGCGGTGGATCGAGCCACGCAGCGCGTCGGGCTCGAACTGCACCGGCGTCGTCGTCGGCATCAGCCATGCGCCCTGCGCGGTGTCGAACTCGCGGTAGCTCAGGCCGAAGGTGTCACCGGTGAACCAGCCGCGCGTCGTCTCGTCCCAGATGCAGTGGTGGTGGCGGGCGTGGCCTGGCGTCTCGGCGATGCGCAGGCCCCGGCCGGCGACCGACAGGCGCATGCCGTCGTGGCTGGTCTGCACGCGTGCCGCCGGCACCGGCACCAGCACGCCGTAGGAACGCGCCATCTCCTCGGCCCCGTAGACGGCCGTGGCGCCCTGCCACAGCGCCGAAGGGTCGATCATGTGGCGGGCGCCGCGCGGGTGCACCAGCAGCTGCGCCAGCGGCAGTTCGCGCATCAGCAGGCCGGCGCCGCCGGCGTGGTCCAGGTGCACGTGGGTCGGGATCACCCAGTCGACGTCATCGCGCGCCAGGCCCAGCGCGTCCAGCGTGGCCAGCAGCCGCGGCACGGCGTGGTTGGTGCCGGTGTCGATGAAAGCGGCGCGGCCGCTTTGCACCAGCAGGTAGGCGGCGTCGAAACGCTCGCGGTGGAAGCCGGTGTCGACGGCGAACACGCCATCGCCCAGCACCTGGGCGTAAGGGGGCAGGGCGGAGGGCATGCGGACATTGTGCGGGCCGCAATTGCTTTACATGTAAAGTATCCTGGCACCACAATCGCCGCCAGGAGAAGCTCCATGCGCATCGTCTGCATCGGCGGCGGCCCCGCCGGCCTGTATTTCGCGCTGCTGATGAAGCAGCAGGACCCGTCGCACCGCATCTCGGTGATCGAGCGCAACCGCCCCTACGACACCTTCGGCTGGGGCGTGGTGTTTTCCGATGCCACGATGGAACACATGCGGCAGTGGGACGCCGAGACCGCCGACGCCATCGAGGTCGCCTTCAACCACTGGGACGACATCGAGCTGCACTTCAAGGGCCAGTGCATCCGCAGCGGCGGCCATGGCTTCGTCGGCATCGGGCGCAGGAAGCTGCTGAACATCCTGCAGCGGCGCTGCGAGGCGCTGGGGGTGGAACTGGTCTTCGACACCGAGGCCGACCCCGAGCGGCTGGCCGCCGACTTCCCCGATGCCGACCTCGTCGTCGCGAGCGATGGCATCAACTCGCGCATCCGCCAGCAGCACGCGGACCGGTTCAAGCCCGACGTGGTGACGCGCCCCAACCGCTTCATCTGGCTGGGCACGACGCGCCTGTTCGACGCCTTCAACTTCCTCTTCGAAAAGACCGAGCATGGCTGGTTCCAGGCCCATGTCTACAAGTTCGACGACCAGACCACGACCTTCATCGTCGAGACGCCCGAGCACGTGTGGCAGGCGCATGGCCTGGACCGCGCCGGGGTGGAAGACAGCATCGCCTTCTGCGAGCGCCTCTTCGCCGCCCACCTGCAGGGCCACCGGCTGCTGAGCAACGCGCGCCACCTGCGCGGCTCGGCCTGGCTGAATTTCCAGCGCGTGCGCTGCCAGACGTGGCACCTGCAGGCCGGCCGCAGCCATGTCGTGCTGATGGGCGACGCCGTGCACACGGCGCACTTCGCCATCGGCTCGGGCACCAAGCTGGCGCTGGAGGACGCCATCGAACTCACGCGCCAGTTCCGCGACGCCGGCGCCGCCGGCCCCGCCGACATTGGCAGCGTGCTGGCGCGCTACCAGGCGCTGCGCGAAGTCGACGTGCTGCGGCTGCAGAACGCGGCCTGGAACGCGATGGAATGGTTCGAGGTCGTCGGCACGCGCTACTGCGAACAGCTGCCGCCCGAGCAGTTCATGTACAGCATGCTCACGCGCAGCCAGCGCATCAGCCACGAGAACCTGCGCCTGCGCGACGCCGCCTGGCTGGAAGGCTACGAGCGCTGGTTCGCGCAGAAGGCCGGCGTCGACGTGCCCGCCGGCGCGAAGCCGCCGCGGCCGATGTTCACGCCCTTCACGCTGCGCGGCCTGACCTTGCCCAACCGCGTCGTCGTCTCGCCGATGGCGATGTACTCGGCTCAGGGCGGCGTGGCCGGCGACTTCCATCTCGTGCACCTGGGCGCGCGGGCTCTGGGCGGCGCCGGGCTGGTGTGGACCGAGATGACCTGCACGAGCGCCGATGCGCGCATCACGCCGGGCTGCGCCGGCCTGTGGAACGACGCGCAGCAGGCGGCCTGGGCGCGCATCGTCGGCTTCATCCATGCGCACAGCGCCGCCAAGGTCGGCATCCAGCTCGGCCATGCCGGGCGCAAGGGCAGCACGCAGCTGGGCTGGCAGCAGGCCGACGCGCCGCTGGCCGAGGGCAACTGGCCGCTGGTCTCGGCCTCGGCGCTGCCCTGGTCCGAAGCTTCGCAGCTGCCGCGCGAGATGGGCGAGGCCGACATGGCGCGCATCACCGCCGACTTCGTCGCCGCCACGCAGCGCGCCGCCGCCGCCGGCTTCGACATCCTGGAGCTGCACTGCGCCCACGGCTACCTGCTGTCGAGCTTCCTCTCGCCGCTGACCAACCAGCGCCGCGATGCCTATGGCGGCAGCCTGGACAACCGCGCGCGCTGGCCGCTGCAGGTCTTCGCCGCGGTGCGTGCCGCGTGGCCGCAGGACCGGCCGATCTCGGTGCGCCTGTCCTGCCATGACTGGGCGCCGGGCGGCAACACCGCCGACGATGCGGTGGCCCTGGCGCGGCTGTTCAAGGCCGCGGGCGCCGACCTCATCGACTGCTCGTCGGGCCAGGTCGTGGCGACGCAGAAGCCGGTCTACGGCCGCATGTGGCAGACGCCCTTTGCCGACCGCATCCGCAACGAGGTCGGCATTCCAACCGTGGCCGTGGGCGCCATCTCCGAGGCCGACCATGTCAACATGGTCATCGCCGCCGGGCGCGCCGACCTCTGTGCCATCGCGCGCCCGCACCTGGCCGACCCGGCGTGGACGCTGCACGAGGCGGCGCGCGTCGGCCACGAAACGCAGGCGTGGCCGCCGCAGTACCTGTCCGGCCGCAGCCCATACCTGGCCCAGCTGAAGCGAGCCCAGCCATGAACGAAGACCGCCGCCCCTTCCAGCATTACGCCGCGCGCCATTTCGGCTGGCATTGCAGCGACGACGGCCGCGTCGCCACCGTGACGCTGAACCGGCCCGGGAAGAAGAACCCGCTCACCTTCGACAGCTACGCCGAGCTGCGCGACCTCTTCCTCGGCCTGCAGCGCGCCAGCGACGTGCGCGCGGTGGTTCTCACCGGCGCTGGCGGCAACTTCTGCTCCGGGGGCGACGTCTTCGAGATCATCGAGCCGCTGACGAAGATGCCCGCACCCGAGCTGCTGCGTTTCACGCGCATGACCGGCGAGCTCGTGAAGGCGATCAAGCGCGCGCCGCAGCTGGTGATCGCGGCGGTGGACGGCATCTGCGCCGGTGCCGGCGCGATGGTCGCGCTGGCCGCCGACCTGCGCCTGGGCACGCCGGCGGCGAAGACGGCCTTCCTGTTCACCCGCGTCGGCCTGGCGGGCGCCGACATGGGCGCTTGCGGGCTGCTGCCGCGCGTCATCGGCCAGGGCCGCGCCGCCGAGCTGCTGTTCAGCGGCCGCGCGATGACGGCCGACGAGGGCGCGGCCTGGGGCTTCTTCAATGCGCTGCACGGCAGCGACGAGCTGCTGGCGCATGCGCAGCGGCAGGCGCGCGCGCTCGCCGACGGACCCTGGTTCGCGCACACCATCACCAAGACCATGCTCAACCAGGAATGGGCGATGGGGCTGGAGGAGATGATCGAGAGCGAAGCGCAGGCGCAGGCGCTGTGCATGCTGACCAAGGACTTCCACCGCGCCTTCGAGGCCTTTGCGGCGAAGCAGCAGCCGCGCTTCGAGGGGAACTGAGTTGATGCGCCTGGCCCACCTGGAGCTGCCCTTCTTCGACGACAGCCACCGCGCCCTGGCCGCGGGGCTCGACGCCTGGTGCACGGGCCATTTGCGCCACCTGCAGGATGCCTCGCACGCCGACACCGACGCCGCCTGCCGCGGCCTCGTGCGCGCGCTGGGCGCGGGCGGCTGGCTGCGCCACTGCGTGCCCGCCGCGCACGGCGGTGCCAGCGCGGCCCTGGACTCGCGCGCGCTGGTGGTCTGCCGCGAGACCCTGGCCCGCCACGACGGCCTGGCCGACTTCGCCTTCGCGATGCAGGGCCTGGGCAGCGGGCCCGTCACGCTGGCCGGCACGCCGGCGCTGCAGGCGCGCTGGCTGCCCGCGGTGGCGCGCGGCGAGGCCATCGCGGCCTTCGCGCTGTCCGAGCCGGGGGCCGGCTCCGACGTCGCGGCCATCGCCTGCACCGCGCGCGCCGAGGGCGACGACTACGTGCTCGACGGCGAGAAGACCTGGATCAGCAACGGCGGCATCGCCGACTTCTACTGCGTCTTCGCGCGCACCGGCGATGAAGCGGCGGCGATGGGTCGCGGCACGCGCGGCCTGAGCGCCTTCCTCGTGCCCGCCGACACGCCGGGCCTGCGGGTGGCCGAGCGCATCGAGGTCATCGCCCCGCACCCGCTGGCACGGCTGCGCTTCGAAGGCTGCCGCGTGCCGCGCGGCCAGCTGCTGGGCGCGGCGGGCGAAGGCTTCAAGCTGGCGATGCGCACGCTGGACATCTTCCGCGCCTCGGTGGCCGCCGCCGCGCTGGGGCTGGCGCGGCGCGCGCTGGACGAGGCGCTGGTGCATGCCCGCGGCCGCGCCATGTTCGGCCAGCACCTGGCCGATTTCCAGCTCACGCAGGCGGCCTTCGGCGACATGGCCGCGGCCATCGACGCCGGCGCACTGCTGACCTACCGCGCTGCCTGGCAGCGCGACGTGCAGGGCCTGCGCACGACCCGCGCCGCGGCGATGGCCAAGATGGTGGCGACCGAGAACGCGCAGCAGGTCATCGACCGCGCGCTGCAGATGCACGGCGGCCGCGGCGTCCAGGTGGGCTCGCTGGCCGAGCGCCTGTACCGCGAGATCCGCGCCCTGCGCATCTACGAAGGGGCCACCGAAGTGCAGCGCCTCATCATCGGGCGCGACCTGCTGGCCGACGCGGGCTGAGGGCGGGGTCGGCGCGCGCCAGCAGCGTCGCCTTCAGCTGGCCCAGCAGTTCGTAGAGCTGGCCCTGCTGCGCAGGGCTCAGGCCGCCCAGCAGATCGGCGATCCAGCGCTCGTGCTCGCGCGCCATGGCGCTGAACTGGCGCTGGCCGGCGGCGGTGAGGCGCACGCTGGCGCTGCGCCGGTCTTCGGGGTCCTCGCGGCGCTCGACCAGGCCTTCGGCGACGAGGCGGTTGGTCAGGCCGGTGACGTTGCCGCCCGTGACCATCAGCCGCTTGGACAATTCGCGCATCTTCAGCCCACCGGCGTGGCGGTCGAGCTGCGCCATGAGGTCGAAGCGCGGCAACGAGCCTTCGAACTGCAGGCGCAGCCTTTGCCGCAGCGGTGCTTCGACGAGGTTGGCGCAGGTCAGCAGGCGCAGCCACAGGCGCAGCGCCTGGTGGTCGGCGGGGCCGGCGCGGGTTTCGGAGTCGCTGCGGCCGGCCAGCGGCGCCGGCCGCCCGGCCGGGCCCGCAGCCGCGCTGCGGCTCAGCCGTTGCCCAGTGCGATCCACATGCGGGCGATGTCGGCCGCGCCGTCGTTGCCCTTGACGCTGCGCAGCGTCTGCACCGCCGCCGCCTTGCCCTTGCCGCTCTGCAGCTGGGCCATGCCCAGGCGCAGCTTGCCGTCCTCGGGGTGCTTGAGGCTGCCCTTGGCCAGGCCCTTCTGGATCAGCTCGATGCCCTTGTCGACCTCGCCCAGCGAGACGTAGGAATAGCCGACCTTGATGAGGCCGTCGCCTTCCTTGAAGCTTTCGGCCTCGCTGGCCAGGCCGGCGATCTTGGCCTTGAGCTCACCGGCTTCCTTGGTGGCCAGGTCGCGCAGGCGCTGGTGACGGCCGGCCTCGGGGCCGGTGCCCAGGACGCCGTTCTTGAAGCCCTGCTCGACCACGCGAAGCGCTTCCGTGGGCAGGCCGGCCTGCATCGACAGCTGCGCCAGCTCCATGTAGTCGTCGGCCTTGCTCAGCGTGCCGCTGGCCAGGCGCAGGCGCAGCACGTCGAGCGCGAAGCGGTCGCCGAAGCCCGGCTTGCGCGGCAGCCGGCCGAGGTAGGCGTTCCAGTAGTCCTTCTTCGGGTAGCTGAAGAGCAGCTTCTCCAGCGTCGCGATGTAGCCGTTCATGTTGCCGGTGCGCTGCTGCGCATCGGCCAGGCGCAGCAGGTCGCCTTCCTCGGGGCGGCGGCCGGCCTGTTCAGCTGCGGCCACAGCGCCGCCGGCGTCGCGGGCGATGGCGGCGTAGTCGCCGCTGGCGGACTGGAGGTAGCTCTGCAGCTGCTTCACGCTGGCGCTGTTGTTGCCCGCCTGCACCGCCTTGGCCAGCCATTCGCCTGCCTTGGCGTTGTTGCGCTGCTGGGCAAACGCCGAGGCCAGCTGTTCGGCAATCTGCCCCTGCTCGGCGCCGCCGGACTTGCCGTAGACCGACTCCAGCGCCTGGATGGCGGTGGCCATGTCACCCGCGCGCTGCGCCGCGGCGGCCTTCATGCGGTCGATGGTGAGCTGTTCGGCGGCGGTCTTGCCCGCCACCGCGTCGGCCTCGCGCACCTTGGCCAGCGCTTCCTTGGCCTTGCCGGCGCGCAGGAACTCGCCGGCCTGCTGCAGCGGCTTGCCGACCTCGGCACGCACGCCCTGCGCCGACGCGGTTCCGAGGGCGCCGGCGGCGACGAGGGCGAGGGTGAGGGCGCGCAGGGTCTTCATCGGAAGGCGAAGGGATGTCAAAGTCAAAGGAACTGTTCGTTGCCGACGATGCCGATCTTGGTCACGCCCAGGCGCTGGGCGGTGGCCATGATCATCGCCACGTACTTGTAGGTGACGAGCTTGTTCGGGCGCAGGTGCACTTCGGGCTGGTCGGCCTGGGCGGCGACGGCCGCGAGGTGGCTCTCGATCGAGGCGCGGTCGCCGGCCTGGATGACTTCGCTGCTGTCGCCCGTGGACCAGCCGACGGTGCCGTCGAAGTCGACGTCGATGCGCACGATCTGCGGCGGCTTCGGGGGCGGTGCCGCGTTGTTCGGCGTCGGCATGTTCATCTTCACCGCGTGGGTCTGGATCGGGATGGTGATGATGAACATGATGAGCAGGACCAGCATCACGTCGATCAGTGGCGTGGTGTTGATGTCGACCATCACCTCGCCGTCTTCGCTGCCGGAGCCGACATTCATTGCCATTGCGTAACTCCTACTTGCCGCGCGCGGCCATGCCGGCGGGGGGCTCGGTGATGAAGCCGACCTTGAAGATGCCGGCGCGCTGGCAGTCGACGACGACGCGGCCGACGGCCTCATAGCGCACCTCGGAATCGCCGCGGATGTGGACCTCGGGCTGCGGTTCCTTTACCGCCTCGACCTTGAGGCGCGCCACCAGGGCCTCGTTGTCGGGCATGCGCTCCAGGCCCCAGTAGACCTCGCCGTCGCGGTTGACCGCGATGACGATGTTCTCGGGCTTGGTCTGCGTCGGCACGTTGCGCTCCTTGGGCAGGTCGAGCTTGATCGATTGCGTGACGACCGGGATCGTGATCAGGAAGATGATCAGCAGCACCAGCATCACGTCCACCAGGGGCGTGGTGTTGATGGTGTTGTTGAGCTGGTCCTCGCCGCTGCCGTCGGCAGCGCCTACGTTCATGGCCATGGCGGCCTCGTCAGCGCTTGCCGGCCAGCAGCACGTTGTGCAGGTCGCCGGCGAAGGTGCGGGTCTGGTCCATCACCGACTTGTTGCGGCGGATCAGCCAGTTGTAGCCCATCACCGCGGGCACCGCGACGGCCAGGCCGATGGCGGTCATGATCAGCGCTTCACCGACGGGGCCGGCCACCTTGTCGATCGAGGCCTGGCCGCTGATGCCGATCTTCACGAGGGCGTTGTAGATGCCCCAGACGGTGCCGAACAGGCCCACGAACGGTGCGGTCGAGCCCACCGTGGCGAGCACGGCCAGGCCGTCCTGCGTGCGGTTCTGGATGCTGCCGACGGCGCGGTCCACCGACATGCTGATCCAGGTGTGCTTATCGATGGCCTCGACCATCGTGCCCTCGTGGTGGTCGCTGGCCTTGATGCCCTGCTCGGCGATGAAGCGGAAGGCCGAGCCTTCTTCCAGTGCACCGACGCCGGTCTTGATCGAGCTGGCCTTCCAGAAGGCATCGGCCGAGGTGCGCGCGCTCTTCATCATGGCGCGCTGCTCGAACAGCTTGGTGAAGATCACGTACCAGCTGCCCATGGACATGATGCACATGATGATCAGCGTGCCGCGGGCGACGAAGTCGCCCTGGCTCCACAGCGCCTTCAGGCCGTAGGGGTTGTCGACGGCTTCCTCGCTCACGGCCGGGGCCGGGGCGGCGGTGGGCGCCGGCGCCACGGCCGGGGCGGCGGCCACCGGGGCCGAGGCGGCTTCCTCGGCCATCGCCGCCTGCGGCAGCGTGACGGCAACGACGAAGCCGGCCAGCAGCGAGGCCAGCGAGCGGAAGGCCCACGAGCGGGCATGCAGGATGTGGTTCAGTGACATGTTGACTCCAAAGGAACAGGCATGCGCGGCTTCTCGGGTGCCGCGCTCGTGGGGGAAGGATTTCACTCGCTGAGTTTCCAGACGTACTCGACGGTGAACGAGGCGCCGACGGGCCGCCCGTTCTCGTCCTGTCCGGCCTTGAAAATGCACTCGCTGAGCTTGGACAGGGCGATGCGGTCGAGCATCTTGTGCTCGCGCGAGGCGCCGGCCGACTTCACGATCTCGGCGCCGGCCAGCTTGCCGTCGGCACCGACGTTGAAGCGCACGGTGGTCGTGCCCGTGGCCTCGGCCCGCGTCGCGGCTGCCGGGTAGTCGGCGCCGGTGGGCGCGCAGTCGCGGATGTTGCCGATGGCCGGCCGCGCAGCCACCCGCGGCGGAGCCGGCGGTGCGGCCACAGGCGCGGTCGGCGCCGGCGACACCGTGACCGCGCTCGGCGGCGGTGCCACCTGGGTGGTGGTGATGGTGGGTGCCGGCGTGGGCGGCGGGTTGACGTTGACTTCGGGCGGCGGCACGAAGGACGGCGGCGGCGGCGCGAACTTCGGCGGCGGCGGCAGGTTCTCGGGCGGCGGCGGCGGCGGCGGTTTCACCTCCTCGATGATCTTGGTCTCGAGCGGCGACTTGATGACTTCGACGAGGCGCTGCGCCAGGCCGTTGACCAGTGCCCACCCCAGCACCAGATGCAGGCCCAGCACGATGCAGATGCCTATCAGGTGCTTGCCCGGGGCGCGTTGTTGTTGGGCGTAATCCAATCGATCCTCCAGACGACCCTGCACTGAACTGGCGCAGAGTACCCCGACTAACCTGACCTAGGCCACAGATGCCGCGCCCCAAGCTGATGCGGCCGAAGGGCGCGACTATATCTCGAACAACTTGTGCACCGTCCCGGGCCTCACCCTAGGCCAGGGGGTGCGGAAACCGTACCTGCAATGAACCGGAAGCCGTTTGCAAGAACGGGGCCACCTTGGCCCCTTGCCGCGCCTTCGATCACGCCTTTGCCAGGGCGCGCAGGGCCTGCACGGCATGCTGCAGCGCGTCCTCGGCATCGCAGGCGATGACCTGGCGCTCCGTCACCGCCCGTAACCATGTGAGCTGGCGCTTGGCGAGCTGCCGCGTGGCGGCGATGCCGGCGTCGCGCAGGCCCGTCGTGTCGCCCCGCTCCAGTGCCGACCAGGCCTGGCGGTAGCCGACGCTGCGCAGGGCCGGCAGGTCGGCGTGCAGGTCGCCGCGCTGCTGCAGGCCGCGCACCTCGTCGAGCAGGCCCGCCGCCAGCATGTCGTCGAAGCGTGCTGCGATGCGGCCGTGCAGCCAGCCGCGCGAGGCCGGTTCCAGCGTCACCAGCGGCCAGGCGGCGCAGGGCTGCGCCACGGGGCGCGCCGCCGCATGCCAGTGCGCCAGCGGCCGGCCGCTGACGCGGAAGACTTCCAGCGCGCGCTGGATGCGCTGGCTGTCCGCGGGCGCCAGGCGCGCCGCGGTGACGGGGTCGACGCGCGCCAGTTCGGCATGCAGCGCCGGCCAGCCCATCGCGGCGGCTTCGGCGTCGATGGCGGCGCGCACCGCGGCGTCGGCCGCCGGCATCGCCGTCAGGCCCTCGCGCAGGGCCTTGAAGTAGAGCATGGTGCCGCCCACCAGCAGGGCCAGGCGGCCGCGCGCGTGGACCTCGGCGACCAGCCGCTGCGCGTCGGCCGCGAAGCGTGCGGCGGAATAGGCCTGGCGCGGGTCGAGGATGTCGATGAGGTGGTGCGGCACGGCGGCCCGTTCGGCCGCGCCGGGCTTGGCGGTGCCGATGTCCAGGCCGCGGTAGACCTGCGCCGAGTCGACACTGATGATCTCCAGCGGCAGCTCGCGCGCCAGCGCCAGGGCCACCGCCGACTTGCCGGCCGCGGTCGGCCCGGCCAGGCACAGCGCCCGCATGCTCACCGCATCGCGCGCCGCACCAGCGTCCACGCGGTGGCGCAGGTCAGCAGCGACCAGAAGGCCAGGCCGTTGGCGAGCGGCCGCAGCGTGCCGTCCAGGGCCACGCCGAGCCAGCGCCCGATGGCAAAGGCCACCAGCGCCAGCACCAGCCCGGCCAGCGCCGACGCCGCGCCGGCGGCGCGCGGGAACGGCGCCACCACGCCGGCCTGGCCGCAGGGCTGGTGGATGCCATGCCCGAACACGAACAGGCAGTGCGGCAGCAGAACGGCCCACAGCGCGTGGACCCCGGCGGCGGCCAGCGCCACGATGCCGGCGCCGCCGGCCAGCGTGAACCAGGCGCCGCGGTGCACGGCGCCGGCCATGCCGTGCCGGCGTATCCAGCGCCGGCACAGGAAGGTCGCGGCCAGGTAGCTCAGCGAGCCCAGCGCCATCACGCCGCCATAGGCCGTGGCCGACAGGCCCAGCAGGTCCATGTAGATGAACGACGACGCGGCGAGGATGGTGAACAGGCCGCCGTAGGTGCATGCCACGAGCAGCGCCCAGGCGATGAACACGGGGTGGCGGGCGATGAGCGACCACTGCCGCAGCATCGGCCCCAGCCGTGTCGCCTGCGGGTTGCCGACGGCCAGGGTCTCGGGCAGCCGCCAGGCCACGAAGGCCAGCGTCGCCAGCCCGGCCGCAGTGACCAGCACCAGCGGCCCGCGCCAGCCCCAGGCCTGCGCCGCCGCGCCGCCGAGCAGCGGCCCGACGAGCGCGATCACTCCCAGGCCCGACAGCGCCCAGGCCATCACATGCGCGCCCTGCACCGGCTCGTAGAGGTCGCGCACCGTGGCCCGCGCGCAGACCACCGCCGCCGCCAGCGCCGCGCCCTGCAGCGTGCGGCAGCACACCAGCACGACGATGTCGCCGGCCAGCGTGCAGGCCAGGCTGGCGGCGCAGTACAGCGCCAGCCCCGCCAGCAGCACCGGCCGGCGGCCCACGCGGTCGGCCACCGGGCCCCAGAACATCTGCGCCACGCCGAAGGCCAGGATCAGCGCCGACATCGTCAGCTGCACCTGCTGCATCGGCGCCGCCAGCGCGCGCGTCAGCATTGGCAGCGCAGGCAGGTAGACGTCGGTGGTCACAGGCTGCAGGCCGAGCAGCAGGGCCAGCGCGAAGGCCGCCAGGCCGTGGCCGACGCGCGGCGGGGCCGGGGTCGCGGCGGAAGGAGTAGCAAGCATCCGGGCCGAGGTTAGCAGGCACGGCGCTGCAGCCCGTCCGGCCCGCGGCGTGCTTCGTCGCACGCCGGC
>CAIWPS010000037.1 GCA_903914615.1 uncultured beta proteobacterium
AGCCGAGCGCTTCGAATGGCTGCGGCGCCATCAGATCGTGACGCCCGCTGTGCTGCAGCGCGGCCTCGGCGCGGCCGACCCGGCGCGGCTGGCGCGGCTGCTGGCGCAGATGCAGGCCGGGGTTCCCGCAGGCGCTGCGCCTGGACCGTTCTACAGCGACGCCTACCTGCCTGCGCTGGCAGACCGCCTGGTCGTCTGATGCGGATTTGCGTTCGAACGCTCGGATTCGAAGTGCCTCGACCATAAGCGGGTGCTCCCGACCGGCCGGATTGGGGCTATCCATCTTCAATTAGCTGGTGATTTGCTACACCTCCGAAGCATGCTCGTTCCCCGATCAGTCCCCCAATGCCTTTAGCAGTTCAAGGTCAAGGCACAGGTCGAAATAGCTTCTCAGCGGCGCATGGTCGCTGAAGCGCTGCTCGAGGCAGATCGACTCCCGCCGGGCCTGCGCGTCCGTGCCAGCGATCGCAAGGTGGTACCACCTTGCGACCCTGAAGATCACGGCCAAGGCGCGCAGCGAGCACATCTACCTGGAGCAGCGCTTCAGCGACCATGCGCCACTGGTGATCTGGTGTTCGCTACGAACCGCCCTGTTCGCGCGCCCAATGTCAGCCCACGATCTTGGGCGCTGGATGGGCGCACGCCATTTGCGGCTTGCGTGAAATAGCTAACAGGCCGGATCTCGAGATGCGAAAGGTAGCACCGGTTCCGCCGGTGACGCCTGTAGTCGTGAATTGACCTGGATCATTCACCGAGCCAGCCGCCGCGCGGCAAGACTTCTTGAAAGTTCGGGCCGGGAAGGCGGCCGCGGGATGCGCGCGGGGGGCCTGACGCGAGCCGCCGAGCCGGGCGGCCGAGGTTGGCTAGGAAACCGCGATGCGCTGTATGCTGACAAGTATTCGCACCCAGCCATACTAGTGCGATCAGGATCGTTGATGTTCGGATCGGTTCAGCCGCGGATGGACAGCGAGGACGGCCGGCTCGTCGGGGCGGCGTTTGCGTGTGCCCTGGCGGCTACCCTGGCACTGGCGGCATCCGCCTTGCAAGCGCCACTTTCTTTTGGGGCTGAAGGGGCAGCCGGCTTGTGCCTGTTGGGCGCCGCGCTTTCGCTTCGCAACTGGGCCGTTACGGTGAAGGCGGCGGCCCAGACAGCGCGCGGGTCTGCAGCCCGGGCCGAGAGCACCTTGCAGCGCTGGCAAGAGGCGCTGGACGAGTTGCCCAGCGGCCTGGAAATCTACGATGCCGAAGACAGGCTGATCTTCTTCAACCGCCAGATGTCGGTGCTCTACCCCTGGATCGACTTCCAGGCCAATCTGGGCCAGACCTTCGAGCACATCCTCCGCGTTTCCATCAACGATGGACGTGTCCCTAGTGCGATCGGCCGCGAGGAAGCCTGGCTGGCCGAGCGGCTGGCGCTGCGCGGAACACGCGATGGACCGATCCTGCAAAGCCTGCGCAGCGGTGCATGGATCAACACCTACGAGCGCCGCTCAGCTTCGAACTTCGTTGTTGGCGTCCGCCTTGAAGTAACAGAATTGGTGGCCAGTGGCGAACGTCTGCAGGCCATCATCGGCTCGGCGGCGGTGGGCATTGTGTCGACCGATGACCAGGGCTTCATTGTCGAAGCCAATGCGGCAGCAGCCGATCTCTTCGGCAGCACGGCGGCGTCACTCTGCGGTTTGAGCCTGTCGGCGCACATCCCCCAATTCGCCGTTGTGCCGCCTGAGGGCATACCGCCGCAGCGCCCGCCCAGGGGCCTCGCCTGGCGCCGCGAGGTCGACGGCCTGACGGTCGACGGCAAGCGGCTGCGGCTGCAGGTTTCGGTCTCGGGAATCGGCACCGAGGGCGGCGGACAGTACGTCGTGGTGATCGCGGACCTGACTGAGCTCAAGCAGGCAGAACACGAGTGGCGCCTGCTCGAGGAACAATTGCGCGAATCACAGAAGCTCGAGGCCATCGGTACCCTGGCCAGCGGGATCGCACACGACTTCAATAACGTGCTGGGGGCCATCGTGGGCAACGCCCACCTGGCCCAGGCCTACACCCGATCGGGCGAGTCGAGAATGGCGGTCGACAGCCTGAACCTAATTGGCAAGTCGGCCCAGCGCGCGCGCGAACTGGTGCGGCAGATACTGACCTTCGCCCGGCGCGGCCTGTCCCAGCGGTCGTGCCTCGCACTGCAGCCCATCGTCGAGGACACGCTGAAGATCCTGCACGCCACTCTGCCGGCCAACGTGGTACTTGATGTGCAGTTAGAGGCAGAGCCGGTGTACGCCTTGGTGGACGCCATCCAGATCGAACAGGTCGTGATCAATCTCTGCACCAACGCTTGGCAGGCCATGGGCAGCCAGGGCGGGATCATTCAGATCGGCCTGCGAGCTTTGCCCATGGACGCCGAACCCGACATCGCTTCGCTGCTGTCGGCGGGACCGCATGCGCTGCTCTGGGTGGCAGACGACGGCCATGGCATGGACGATGCGACCCGCGAGCGAGCCTTCGAGCCCTTCTTCACGACCAAGCCGGCCGGGAAGGGCAGTGGGCTGGGGCTGTCGGTGGTGCACGGCATCCTAAAGTCGCACGAAGGGACCATCCGGCTGAAGACCGAGCCGCGGCGCGGCACGCGCTTTGATGTGTTCCTGCCCGCCGTCGGGGCGCCAGAGCCAAAGGACTTGCCCGTGGCTGTGCAGCCGGTCGACGCCACTGGCCACGGCGAGCGCGTGCTGTACCTGGACGATGACGATGTCATGCCTCTGATGGTGGAGCGGCTGCTGCAGCGAGCGGGCTATGTTGTGCACTGCTTCTCCGACCCGACCCTGGCCGTTGAGGCGGTGCGGGTCCGGCCCGAGCACTTCGACGTCGTTGTGACGGACTTCAACATGCCGGCGCTGTCTGGCCTCGATGTCATCGAGGCGCTGCAAACGCTCTGCCCGTCGATACCCACCGTGTTGACATCCGGCACCATTTCCGAGGGCATGCGAGCGCGTGCGTCGGCGCTGGGCGTGCGCGAGGTGTTCGAGAAGGAGTACACGCTCGAGCAACTGCCGGTTGCGATACGCCGGGCCTTGAGCCCCAAGGCGCGGGCACCGTCCGACGCCTGATGCGCCGCCTGTCTTCGCCGGCAGCGCAGCTTGAAGCAGTGCGCTGGAGTCGCAGTGCCAAATAGCCAAATCAAAGCAATCGCCGTTCTCAAGACTGGCGGGTCACTAGCACCAGTTCCTGGCCGTCCAGCAATGCACATCGGACAGCCGATTGTCCACTGTCTAGCCTGAAGTTCCACTGCCCCGAGCCCGATTTCCCCTGCTCCGCCCACCACTTGCGATGGATTTTGGGTTTGGTTTTCTGACTACGTCTAGATGGCCTGGATCAGCGCCATGGCGCGCTGCTGGTGTTCGGTGGCGGTGGTGAGCACTTCGAACGTTGGTGCATCGGCGCCAGCGCTGGGCGTGCGGCAGGTGTTGCGCACGAGGGTGGCCATCTCCCCCATCAGGGTGGCGAAGCTGTGCGCGGGCTGGTCGTCGTCGAGCAACTTGGATTCGGCCTTGCGCTGCGCCGAGTCCGAGCGCTTTGCGGGCGCCACCGGATCGCGCGTGGTCTTTGCGGCCTGATCGGTGTCGGCGAACATCAGCTCGCGCCAGGCCTGGCGCATATGCCACTCGACGTAGAAGGCGAGCATGCACAGCAGGATGTGCGCACGCACCCGGTCAGCCAGTCGATGGTGGATAGGCCGCACCTTCAGGTCCACGGTCTTGAGTGACCGGAACGCCCGCTCCACGTTGGACAAGGCCTTGTAGCTGCGCACGCAAGTGGGTGCATCCATGCGCTGCGGGTGCAGCGAGGTGCGAATGACGTACAGCCCGTCCAGCGAAGCCTCGGCATCAATGGCGTCTTGCCTTCGCGCCCAGCCCAATGTTGATTCACCGATGCTCAGCTCGAAGTGCTTGCCCACCTTGTGCCGGTTGATGATCTTGCCGACCTGCACGCCGATCTTGTCCTGCCTCGTGAGCCGGCCCGCATCCACACTGGCCTTGACCAGGGCCAGCAGGGCCTCGGTGGCCTGCAGCAAGCTCTCGCGCTTGTACGCCCGCAGCTTGGCCAGGGCGTCGTTGCGGCAGGCCACCAGACGCTCGCCGGGGTAGTCAGGCGAGGTGATCTCGGCCAGGTTGTGCTGATCGAACAAGCCCAGCTGCAAGTGGCCCTGCTCGACCAGTGATCGGATCGA
>CAIWPS010000038.1 GCA_903914615.1 uncultured beta proteobacterium
ACGCCGCCCGGCGCGCCGCGCCCGCGCTGACGCGCCGCGGGCTTCAGGCCGCCACGGCGGCGGGCGCGTCGTCGATCTCCTCGCCCAGGAAGCCGCCGCTCTGGTGCGCCCACAGCCGTGCATAGATGCCGCCTGCGGCCAGCAGCGAGGCATGGTCGCCGGTCTCGACGATGCGGCCCTGCTCCATCACCACCAGGCGGTCCATCGCCATGATGGTCGACAGGCGGTGCGCAATGGCGACCACGGTCTTGCCTTCCATCAGCTTGTACAGGCTGTGCTGGATGGCCGCTTCGACCTCGCTGTCCAGCGCGCTGGTGGCCTCGTCGAGCAGCAGGATGGGCGCGTCCTTGAGCATGACGCGGGCGATGGCCACGCGCTGGCGCTGGCCCCCCGAGAGCTTGACGCCGCGCTCGCCGACGTGGGCGTCGTAGCCCTTGCGGCCCTTGGGGTCGGTGAGGCCGACGATGAAATCGTGCGCCTCGGCGCGTTCGGCGGCACGCAGCATCTCGGCTTCGCTGGCGTCGGGGCGGCCATAGACGATGTTCTCGCGCACCGAGCGGTGCAGCAGCGAGGTGTCCTGCGTCACCATGCCGACCTGGCGGCGCAGGCTGTCCTGGGTCACGCCGGCGATGTCCTGGCCGTCGACGAGGATGCGGCCGCCTTCGAGGTCGTACAGGCGCAGCAGCAGGTTCACCACCGTGCTCTTGCCGGCGCCGCTGCGGCCGACGAGGCCGATCTTCTCGCCCGGGCGGATGACGAGGTTCAGGCCGTCGATGACCTTGCGCGTGCCGCCGTAGGCGAAGGCGACGTTCTCGAAGCGGACCTCGCCGCGCGGCACCGTCAGCGTCTGGGCATCGGGCCGGTCGACGACCGAGCGCGTGCGCGACAGCGTGGCCATGCCGTCCTGCACGGTGCCGATGTGCTCGAAGAGCGTGGCCATCTCCCACATCACCCAGTGCGAGATGCCGTTGAGGCGAAAGGCCATGGCCGAGGTGGCGGCCACGGCGCCGACGCCCACGGCGCCCTGCGTCCACAGCCACAGGCCGACGGCGGCGCTGCTGGCGATGAGGGCCACGCTCAAGGTCTGGTTGATGGTCTCGAACCCGGTCACCAGGCGCATCTGGCCGTAGGCCGTGGTCATGAACTCCTGCATCGCGCCGCGCGCGAACTGGGCCTCGCGCTGCGAATGCGAGAACAGCTTGACGGTGGCGATGTTGGTGTAGGCGTCGGTGATGCGGCCCGTCATCAGCGAGCGCGCGTCGGCCTGTGCCTGCGCCACCTTGCCCAGGCGCGGCACGAAGTACCACAGCGTTGCCAGGTAGAGCACCAGCCAGCCCAGGAAGGGCGCCACCAGCCAGCCGTCGAAGGCCCCCAGCACGGCCACCAGGGTGACGAAGTAGATGACGACGTAGACCAGGATGTCGGTGAAGATCAGCCAGGTGTCGCGCACCGCCAGCGAGGTCTGCATCACCTTGGTGGCGATGCGGCCGGCGAACTCGTCCTGGTAGAAGGCCATGCTCTGGCCCAGCATCAGGCGGTGGAAGTTCCAGCGCAGGCGCATCGGGAAATTGCTGAACAGGCCCTGGTACTTGAAGAGCGCCTGCAGCGCCGCGAAGACGACGCTGGCCAGCAGCACGAAGCCCAGCAGTGCCAGCGTGTGGCCGTGCACGGCCCACAGTTGCGCCGGCGGCACCTTGGCCAGCACGTCGACGATGTGGGCCATCATCGAGAACAGCAGCGCCTCGAAGGCACCGATGGCGGCGGTGAACAGCGCCACCAGCACGAGGTAGCGGCGCAGGCCGCGCGAGCATTCCCACAGGAAGGGGAAGAAGCGGCGCGGCGGGGCTGGCGGCAGCGCGTCCGGATACGGCGGCACCAGGCGTTCGAAGGTTCCTAACAAGCTTGCTCCAGGGATGCGCCTCGTGGGCGCCTCGGGGTGGGCCGCCGGCGGCGGTGGGCCGGTCTGCAGGCGGCGCGGTTGCTGCCTTCATGGCGCAGCCGCTGGGCGCGGATTATCGGGCGCCGTTCCCCGGCGCTGCAGTCTCGGCCGGCCTATGCCCTTCGGGCGGGGCACCTGCGGCGGCGTAGGGGCTTGCCTCCAATCGCAGCCCGGGGTGCTGGCTATGATGGTCCGAGGAGATAGCGACAAAAATGTTTGACTACATCGTCGTGGGCGCCGGCTCGGCGGGCTCGGTGCTGGCTGCGCGGCTCAGCGAGGACCCCGCCGTCAGCGTCTGCCTCATCGAGGCCGGGCCCCCCGACCGCAGCGTGCTCATCCACTGCCCCGCCGGGCTGGCGCTGCTGGCGCAGACCGGCGACGCCAACTGGGCTTTCCAGACCGTGCCGCAGCCCGGCCTGGGCGGCCGCCGCGGCTACCAGCCGCGCGGCAAGGTGCTGGGCGGGTCGAGCTCGATCAACGCCATGATCTACATCCGCGGCCAGCGCGAGGACTATGCGTACTGGGCCGCCCAGGGCAACCCGGGCTGGGACTGGGAAAGCGTGCTGCCCTACTTCAAGCGTGCCGAGCACAACGAGCGCGGCGCCGACGCCTGGCATGGCAGCGGCGGCCCGCTCAACGTGATGGACCTGCGCAGCCCCAGCCGCTACGGGCCGGTCTTCGTGCAGGCCGCGCAGCAGGCCGGCCTGGCCCTCAACCCCGACTTCAACGGCGCCACCCAGGAAGGCGCCGGCCCGTACCAGGTCACGCACAAGAACGGCGAGCGCTGGAGCGCCGCCAAGGGCTACCTGACGCCGTACCTGGGCCGCCGCGCCAACCTTCAGGTGCTGACCGGCGCCCAGGTCACGCGCGTGCTGCTCGGCGAAGGCCGTCGCGCCGCGGGCGTCGAGCTGCGCGAGGGCGGCGCGCTCAGGCAGCTGCAGGCGCGGCGCGAGGTGCTGCTGTGCGCGGGTGCGCTGCAGTCGCCGCAGCTGCTGATGCTTTCGGGCATCGGGCCCGGCGCCGAGCTGCAGCGCCATGGCATCGCGGTGCAGCAGGACCTGCCCGGCGTCGGCCGCCAGTTGCACGACCATGTGGACGTGGTGCAGATCGTCGACGCGCCGCACCTGAAGGACCTCTTCGGCCTTTCGCTGACCGGCGCCTGGCACGCGCTCCAGGGCATCTTCGAATGGCGGCGCCAGCGCAGCGGCATGCTCACCACCAACTTCGCTGAAGCCGGTGCCTTCCTGCGCAGCGGGCCCGAACAGGCCACGCCCGACCTGCAGCTGCACTTCGTCATCGGCAAGCTCGTCGACCACGGCCGCAAGACGGTGTTCGGGCATGGTTATTCATGCCACGTCTGCCTGCTGCAGCCCAAGAGTCGCGGCAGCGTCACCCTGGCGGGGCCCGACGCCGCAGCCGCGCCGATCATCGACCCGGCCTTCCTCAGCGAGCGCGACGACGTCGACCGGCTGGTGCGCGGCTTCAAGCTCATGCGCGGCATCCTGCGGCAGCCGGCCCTGGCGGGGCTGGGCGGGCGCGAGCTGGAAGCCTCGGCGCAGGCGCAATCCGACGTGCAGATCGAGCAGTTCATCCGCAGCCACGCCGACACCATCTACCACCCGGTGGGCAGCTGCCGGATGGGGCCGGGGCCGGACGATGTCGTCGATGCGCGGCTGCGCGTCAAGGGCGTGCAAGGGCTGCGCGTGGTCGATGCGTCCATCATGCCGCGCATCGTCTCGGGCAACACCAACGCGCCGGTGATCATGATCGCCGAGAAGGCCGCCGACATGATCCGCGAGGACGCCACCCTTGTCTGAGATCGCCCTCTCGGTGCTCGACCAGTCGGTGTCCTGCGCCGGCCGCGACGAGGGCGATGCCCTGCGCGACACGCTGGATCTGGCGGTGCACTGCGAGGCGCTGGGTTACCGCCGCTTCTGGGTCAGCGAGCACCATGGCCTGCCGACCATCGTCGGCAGCGCGCCGGAGATCCTGATGGCGGCCATCGCCGCGCGCACGCATCGCATCCGCATCGGCAGTGCCGGCGTCATGCTGCCGCACTACTCGGCGCTGAAGGTGGCCGAGCAGTTCCGGGTACTGGACGCGCTGGCGCCGGGCCGCATCGACCTCGGCGTCGGCCGCGCGCCCGGTGGCGACATGCGCACGGCGATGGCCCTGAACCCCAACGCCGCGCAGGCCGTCGACGGCTTCCCGCAGCAGGTGCTGGACCTGCAGGCCTGGAGCAGCGGGCGCCGCCACCAGGGCATCACCGCGCACCCGCTGCCGGCGGCGGGCGGCTCACCCCCGGAGCTCTGGATCCTGGGCAGTTCGGACTATGGCGCGCAGCTCGCAGCCCACCTGGGCCTGCCCTATGCCTTCGCCTACTTCTTCATGGACGGCCAGGGCGTGGAACAGGCGCTCGACCTCTACCGGCGCCTGTACCGCCCCAGCGAACGCCACCCCGAGCCGCAGCCGACGATCTGCATCTGGGCGCTGGCTGCCGACACCGCAGAACAGGCCCAGCACCACGCCCTGGGCCGCGAGCGCTGGCGCCTGGACCGCCAGCGCGGCGTGCTGGGGCCGCTGCAGGCACCCGATGTGATTGCCGCGCGCGGCTACACGGCGGAGGAGTGGCCGACCATCGAGGCCCTGCGCGGGCGCGCCCTCGTGGGCACGGTCGACCAGGTGGCCACGGGCATGCGCGGACTGGCCGCTTCCCTGGGGCTCGGGGAGCTGGTGGTCAACACCTGGGCCCACGACCCCGCGGCACGGCGCCATTCCTACGCCCTGCTCGCACGCGAATTCGGCCTGCTGGAAACGACAAACCCCTCCAAGCCTTGACGGCCGGAGGGGCGGGCGGCTGCTGCCGCCAGTGAAGCTCCGGAGGAATGAGGTCCGGGGCTCCTGAGGCGCCGGGATTGCGCCATCGGTGGTGCCTGCGAGCAGGCACGTGGACCTTAGGCGATGGCGGCCTGGCGCGCAAGCACCGATGCAGTTCTTACGCCTGGCCGCCCAGCAGCGCGGCCACCATGCCTTCGACGCGCTGCTCGACGGCCGCATCCATGCGGATCGTGCGGCCCCACTCGCGCTGGGTCTCGCCGAGCCACTTGTTCGTGGCATCCAGGCCCATCTTGCCGCCCAGCCCGCTGACCGGCGAGGCGAAATCGAGGTAGTCGATCGGGGTCTGTTCCACCAGCGTGGTGTCGCGCACCGGGTCCATGCGGGTGGTGATGGCCCAGACCACTTCCGTCCAGTCGCGCACGTCGACATCGTCGTCGGTGACGACGATGAACTTGGTGTACATGAACTGGCGCAGGAAGCTCCAGATGCCGAACATCACCCGCTTGGCGTGCCCGGGGTAGGCCTTGCGGATGGAGACCACCGCCATGCGGTAGCTGCAGCCTTCGGGTGGCAGGTAGAAGTCGACGATCTCGGGGAACTGCTTCTGCAGGATGGGCACGAAGACTTCGTTCAAGGCCACGCCCAGCACCGCCGGTTCGTCGGGAGGCTTGCCGGTGTAGGTGGAGTGGTAGATCGGGTCGCGGCGGTGCGTCAGGCGCGAGACTTCGAACACCGGGAACCAGTCCTGCTCGTTGTAGTAGCCGGTGTGGTCGCCGAAAGGTCCCTCCAGCGCGTGCAGGTAGCCCCCGATTTCCTTGACCCTGACGCCATGCTCCGAAACGCCCTCGAAGCCCGGCGCCGCCACCGGTATGTGGCCTTCCAGCACGATCTCGGCGCTGGCAGGCACCTGCAACTGCAGGCCGCCCTCGCCCACGCCGCTGTCCACGAGTTCGGTGCGGCTGCCACGCAGCAGGCCGGCGAACTGGTATTCGGACAGCGTGTCCGGCACCGGCGTCACCGCACCCAGGATGGTCGCCGGGTCGGCGCCCAGCGCGACCGCGATCGGGAAGGGCTGGCCGGGGCAGGCGCGCGCGAATTCGCGAAAGTCCAGCGCGCCGCCGCGGTGCGCCAGCCACCGCATGATGACCTGGCGGCGGCCGATCACCTGCTGGCGGTAGATGCCCAGGTTCTGGCGCAGGCGCGGCCTGGCCACGCTCTGCGGGCCGCGGGTGATCACCAGGCCCCAGGTGATGAGCGGTCCCGCGTCGCCAGGCCAGCAGGTCTGCACGGGCAGCCTCGTCAGATCGACATCGCTGCCGAGCTGCGATTCCTCCTGGCAAGGCGCGCTGCGCCGCACCGCGGGCTTCATGTCCCACAGCGCCTTGGCCATCGCCAGCAGTTTGCCGGCGTCCTTCAGGCCCTTCGGCGGTTCGGGCTCCTTCAGGCCGGCGAGCACGCGGCCGACGTCGCGCAGCTCGGCCAGCGAGTCGGCACCCATGCCCAAGGCCACCCGGCGCGGCGTGCCGAAGAGGTTGATAAGGCAGGGAATTTTGTAACCCACGGGCTGGGTGCACAGCACCGCGGGGCCGCCGGCTCGCAGCAGCTTGTCGCCGATTGCCGTCATTTCAAGGCGCGGAGACACCGGTTCGGCGAGTTTTCGCAGCTCGCCGAGGTGCTCGAGCTGGGCCATGAAGTCACGCAGATCCCGGTATTTCATATCTTTTTGCTATTAGAGGACGGCATCATATTCTTGACCGAGTATTAGCCGGTTCCTAGAATTCCAGCAGTCCTGAAAATTCAGGGTTAACCCGCGCCTTGGGCCACGACCCCGAGAGCGTGCGGTGATACCGCCCCGCCTGGCAGCAATGCGTCATGACCATGACGACGCCGCGCGGTCGATTATCACCGTGGCCCCCAGCGCAAGCAGGGCGCCGCGGGAGGAATCAGGAGAGTACGAGATGCAGGTTCTCGCCCTGCTGCGCCATGCGCAGCGTGCGACGGCGAAATCGCTGTCGGTGTTCGCAGGCGATGTCGCCCGCGGACTGCTGGAGGTGGGCCACAACACCCTGGCCCTTGTCGGTCTGGCTGCGGTGGCGGTGCTGGTGTTCGCCCTGGGCCGCGCCGATGTGCGCGGCAAGCTGGAAGTGGTGGCCCTGGAGTGGCTGGAGACGCGCCAGGAAGCGCGCGAGCAGGCTTCGGGCATCGTCGAGGAGAAGGTCGTCGAACCCGAGGCAAGCACGCGCGCCACGGCTGCCGACCTCAAGGAATTGACGCGTCAGCAGGCCACCCTCGCCGTGTGGATCGCCCGCCGCTACCAGGTGGCACCGGAGCCCATCGGCGCACTGGTGCAGGAGGCCTGGAGTATCGGCCAACGCGCCAGCCTCGACCCGACGCTGATCCTGGCCATCATGGCCGTGGAATCGAGCTTCAACCCCTTCGCGCAAAGCGCGGTCGGGGCGCAGGGCCTGATGCAGGTGATGACCCGCGTCCACGACGACAAGTACACGGCCTACGGCGGCACCCATGCCGCCTTCGACCCCATCAGCAACCTGCGCGTCGGCGTGGCGGTGCTGAAGGAATGCATCAGCCGCGCCGGCAGCCTGCAGGAAGGGCTGCGGCACTACGTCGGCGCGGCGCTGATCGAAGGCGACGGCGGCTACGTCAACCGCGTCATGGCCGAGCAGGCCCACATGCGCAACGTCGCCGACGGCAAGCACGTTCCCCCCAATGCCGGCACGCCGGCCGCGACGCCCCCAGCGGCAGCCAGAGACGCCGTCGCGCCCGCAGCCGCGACGCCTGACACACCGACGGCGGCAGCCAATCCGACCGCCGAGCGCCTGGCGCTGCTGCATTGAAGAGCCGGCGCTACACTGCGGGTCCGCGCGACTGGCGATAGGAGCGGCTGCGCTCCGAGGTGGGCCACCACCGGGAAGCGCGGGCCGCTGCCAGTTCCACGCTGCGGTGTCAGCCGTGCGCCTGGGCAGCCCCGTGCCGTGTGCATCGCAACCGCGATGCCGTGCGGCCTTCGAGGGCCCTACCCCCGCCAAGGACTGCCATGTACGACCGCAGCGTTCAAACCCTGTCCCACGTCGATCCGGAAATCTGGGCCGCCATCCAGGCCGAGAACCGGCGCCAGGAAGCGCACATCGAGCTCATTGCCAGCGAGAACTACACCTCGCCGGCGGTGATGGCCGCGCAGGGCTCGCAGCTCACGAACAAGTACGCCGAGGGCTACCCCGGCAAGCGCTATTACGGCGGCTGCGAGCATGTCGATGTCGTCGAACAGCTGGCCATCGACCGCGCCAAGCAGCTTTTCGGCGCGGCCCACGCCAACGTGCAGGCCAATTCCGGCTCGCAAGCCAACCAGGCGGTGTTCTTCGGCCTGCTGCAGCCCGGCGACACCATCATGGGCATGAGCCTGGCCGAAGGCGGCCACCTCACGCACGGCATGCCGCTGAACATGAGCGGCAAGTGGTTCAAGGTCGTCAGCTACGGCCTGGATGCACAGGAAGCCATCGACTACGACGCCATGGAACGTCTGGCCCACGAGCACCGGCCCAAGCTCATCATCGCCGGTGCCTCGGCCTACAGCCTGCGCATCGACTTCGAGCGCTTCGCCCGCGTCGCCAAGGCCATCGGTGCCTACTTCATGGTCGACATGGCGCACTACGCCGGGCTCATCGCCGCCGGCGTCTACCCCAACCCGCTGCCGCACGCCGATGTCGTCACCAGCACCACCCACAAGAGCCTGCGCGGGCCGCGCGGCGGGATTGTGCTGATGAACGACGAAGCCATCGCCAAGAAGATCAACAGCGCCATCTTTCCCGGCATCCAGGGCGGCCCCCTGATGCACGTCATCGCCGGCAAGGCGGTGGCCTTTCACGAGGCGCTCGCGCCGGCCTTCAAGGTCTACCAGCAGCAGGTGCTGGACAACGCCCGCGTGCTCGCCGAGACACTCAT
>CAIWPS010000039.1 GCA_903914615.1 uncultured beta proteobacterium
ATTCAACGGCTCGGCCTACCACAACCGCAACTAGCGACCGAACTCGAAGGAGAAAACTAACTTGCCGAAACTCATTTTCCGCGCTGCGCTTATCCGCTTCGTGGATCTACGCTACGACGACAAGGCCAAAACCAAGTACGTCAAGATCAATTTCACTGCGGCATTCTCGGAGCCTGTCCGCGAGGCGATGGAATGGGGCGAACCGCCCGCAGGCTTCGCTTCGGCCAAGTTAGACGGCGACCTTACAGCCTCGCATTTCATTCTGACGCCGGACGGCAAGGAGCTGCGCCAACACGAATTGCAGATGGACTGCACCGGCTTGGGAGAGTTCCAGGTGTTCCGCGTGCAGGTCGGCGAGGACAGCTACGAAAATGAACTGCGGTTCCAGGTCGTCACGACGGCGTCGGGCAGCGCGGCGCTGCTCGAAGCCTACTTGGAGACCATCGGCAAGGGGACAGCGCAACTGCGCGTCAATTTCGAGCAACAACAGCCGCTGGAGATGGAAGACGACAAGCAGGAGCGGCTCATCTCGAAAGAGCAGGCAGCCGACACGAGCGAGGAGGCAGACGAGCCGGAGCCCGCAGCGGCGCCGCTGGCTTCAGCTGTGCTCATGGGCGGCTCGCACCAAAAGCGCAAGCCCCGCGCTGACCGCGGCACGGTGAACTAACATGGAAATCCCCGGTTTTGTTCTGCGGGCGGAACACCCGCGCACGAAGAAAAACAGCGGGCGTGTCATCACGATCCCCAACAAAGGCGCGCGCCGGTGCTACGCCTGCGGACACATGCCGGGGTTTCCGAAGGTCCTTCCCAGCGAAGCGTACGAACGTTGGGAAGCAGCCTGCTTGCGCGAGTGTTTCGGCATCAAGGCGAAGCTCGCGCAGCGCAGCGTCGTGCTGCCGATCACCGCGCCAATCAGCATCGAGGCGCATATCTACCTGACCCCGGCGGCAACCGGCCAGCTTCGCAAGGACTGCGGCGATGTGGCCGGCTTTCACCAAGCGATAGGCGACATGCTGCAAGAGGCCGGCATCATCGCGGACGACAGGCAGATTGAGGATTGGGACGGCACGCGGCGGCACGCGGATACGACCAATCAGCCGCGCGTTGAAATCTACATTACGGTCGTCGTCGCGGCCCCGGCAGTGCAGGAAAAATTGCCTGATCTGGTTCCATTTTCGGAACAGGAAAAGCGTTGATTTCGTACGGAGTATGTCGCATAATCACAAGTGCGACATATGCGTCGGGCTAGCTACTCGGCGCGGCTGGGCTCGGTTGGGGCGACTCATCCCGCTGCCAACCGGACCAGCCATGATCGCGAAAGGATGAGGTCTAAAACGTGATACTTCGCATACGCGAATGGGATAAGAATTTCGAGAACGCAGGCAGTAGGAAACTGAAGCGGCTGGAATGGGTCGCGATCCCCAATAAAACCGACGGCGAGGGATACACAGCGCTGGTCGATCACCCCGACGCCGCGGCCCACCTCGGCGCATGGTATGCCATCGTCGAAGCTGCGAGCAAGCAGGACCCGCGCGGCAACCTTCCTGGCGGAATCCCCCACACCATTGGCGGAATCTGCCGATCCCTTGGCAGAATGTCCCGACTTCCTAGCGAAATCTTCCAACATGTGATCCCACGCCTACTCGAAATCGGGTGGCTTGAATGGATTCAACAAGATAGCGATTCATCGGCAGAATCTGCCAGTACGTTGGCAGAATCTGCCGACATAGTGGCAGCACATAACAGGACAAAACAAGACAAGACAAAACAGGACAAAGACACACACACAACAGTTGCGCCTGCGATTTCGTCCGCAGTCACCGTCCGAGAACGCGCCGACCGGTTCCCCGAATTCATCGCACCGTGGCCGAGAGTCGCCAACCCGGAGCACGCAGCGCGTGCCTACCTGTCCTGCATCGACACCGAAGCCGACGAAGCCCGCGCCTTCGCTGCGCGAGACCGATATCTTGCGAGCGACGAGGTAGCGCGCGGCGTCATCACCGACCCGGCGAAGTGGCTCATGTACCAGAAGGCGGCGAAGTGGGGAGGCAGGTGGCCGAAGGCGAACGGCCACAGGCCGAAGAACTCGCTCGGCTCACTGAAGGCTGACGATATCCCGAAGCCGACGCGAGAGCAGGAACTCGACGCGCTACGCTGGATCGCGGAGAACGACCCGGACCCGGCGGTGCGCGAAGATGCGAAACGGCGGCTGGCATGATCCCCAAGCGCCCACTTCCCCCGGCCTGCCGCGAATGCCGCCCATACGACGGTGCCTGGCGCGATACAGGCCACGGGCTGCAACGGTGCGACTGCGCCCGGGGTAAAGCGCTGGCGATGGGTCCACGATGGCACCAGCGGGCTGCAAACGCAAATGACGGCAAACAGAAAGGGGCGGGGGAATGATCCCCATCGAGCAAGTCGCGGAAAAGGTCGGCGTCGCTCCGTCAACGCTCAGCACCTGGGAAGGGCTGGCGCGCATCCGGCCCGAGTTCCGGCGCGCCTGGATTCGTCGCCCCTGGGTGCGCTATTACTCGCCAGTGCAAGTGCTTCAGTTTCAAGCTATTGCAGAATTGCGAGCGCGCGGGCTGCCGATCACGCAAGCTGTCGCGCAGTCAGACGAGCTCGTCGTCGAATGGTGGAGACTCACGGCGCGGGCGGCGAAGCACCGGCCTGGCGCCGACTCGCTTCGTGTTACAGTGCCAGATGTCATCGCGGCGAAGGCGGGAGAGGAACAGCGAAGCGCGTTCGTCGGAAGCTGACAGCGGTTCGCCCTTGTGCGGATTCTCACACCCTGCGCTACACTGGTCGCGTGGCAAAAAAGCCCAAGGTTTCGCCTATAAATCCTGACTTCACGGTCGAATGGTGGGACGTTGACCGGCCGAGCGACTACCCCCTGAACGCCCGCAAATGGTCTGCGGCAGCAGTCGAGAAGGTCGCGGCCAGCATCAAGGCTTTTGGGTGGCGTCAGCCGATTGTGGTCGACATCGAGGGCTGCATCGTGATTGGCCACTTGCGCCGAGCAGCAGCGCGGCACGCTGGCCTAAAGCAAGTACCGGTGCATGTCGCCGCAGACCTGACGCCGGAAGCGATACGCGGCCTGCGGCTGGCAGACAATCGAACTCACGACGAGGCCGAATGGGATCTGGAGTTGCTTTCGAAGGAATTCGGAGAACTGAAGGCGCTCGATTACGACCTTGCGCCGACCGGGTTTAATCAGTTTGAGCTCGACTGGCACGGAGCCCCGAACGGCGCCGGCGTTGATTCGCCCGAATGGTCTGGTATGCCTGAATTCGAGCAACCCGACCGCATGCCATGGCGCACGGTTTACGTTCACTTTGCCGACCAAGCAGCACTGGATAAATTCGCAGAAGCGACCGGCTGCAAGGTTGGCGAATCTGCAAAGTTCGTTTGGTACCCGCACCGCGCCCGCGAGCAGCATTCACACTTAAACTGGACATCGGCGTCAGCCAGCCCACGGTACCCGGTGTATATCATCTCGAAGGGCCGATGGGAAAAGCGGCTGACAGCCAAAGCGCTCGACGCGATCAACGTGCCGTACCACATCGTCGTCGAGCCGCAGGAGTACGAACAGTATGCTGCAGTCATCGACCCCCAGAAAATCTTAACGCTGCCGTTCTCGAATCTTGGGCAGGGCAGCATTCCGGCGCGCAATTGGGTGTGGGAGCATTCCATGCAGGGCGGCGCTGCACGCCATTGGATCCTCGACGACAATATCCGGGATTTCGAGCGGTTGCACCAGAACGTCAAACACAAAGTCGCAAGCGGCAGCATCTTCGCAGCTGCCGAAGACTTTACCGACCGATTTCAAAACGTCGCGCTATCCGGGTTCCAATACCGCAGCATGGCAAAGCAAAACCAGGAGCTTGAGCCGTTCATCAAAAATACGCGCGTTTACAGTTGCATCCTGATTGACAATTCTTTGCCGTTCCGATGGCGCGGGCGATACAACGAAGACACCGACCTATCGTTGCGCTGTTTGAAAGCGAGCCTCTGCACAGTGCTTTTTAATGCGTTCCTGGCTTTCAAAGAAACCACCATGACCATGAAGGGTGGCAACACTGACGAACTGTATCAAGGCGACGGGCGAAAACTTATGGCCGAGTCGCTCATGGCGCAGCATCCCGATGTAGTCACAATAACCGAGAAGTTTGGCCGCTGGCAGCACCAAGTTGACTATCGCCCGTTCAGAGCGAATAAGTTCATCCCGCAGCCTGAATTCGAAGCGCCGAAAGAGCCAAACGAGTACGGCATGGAGTTGACTGCCATATGATGCCCGCGTACGAACCGAATGAAAAGGACCGCAACATCGTTCAAGCGATGGCGTCGTACGGCGTGCCGCAAGAGGACATCGGGCGCGTGATCGGCGTTTCTCATGTGACGCTGCGCAAGTATTATCAGGCCGAGCTCGATAACGCAGCCGTCCAGGCCAACGCAAAAGTAGCTGAGACGTGCTTCAAGATGGCGACCAGCGGCAAGGTTCCGGCGGCCACTTTCTTCTGGCTCAAGACTCGCGCGAAGTGGCGCGAGACGCAGAATATCGGCCTGGTCGATAAAGACGGAAACGACCGCCCGCTAGACTTTGCGACTGTGCGAGCGTTCATGCAATCCGTGCCTGATGCTACTCCCGAGTGAATTCCAGGCGCGGCTACTGCGGCGGCAACTCTGGGGAAAGCAGCGCCAGTTGGTCGATGCGATCAGCACCCATCGCAGCGTCAGCATCAAGGGCTGTCACGGCAGCGGCAAGACGTACGCGGTATCCGGTATAGTGCCGTGGGAGCTCACCGGCTATGAAGAAAGCATTGTCCTGTGGATTGCGCCGACACTGCGCCAAGTCAAAACCGGGTGGGGCGAAGTCGTCGAAGCCATCGGGAAGCTGCCGTATCGAGTGCCCGAGCCGACTACGACACGGTGGCAGATTGGCGAGAAGTGTTACGCGCAAGGGTTCAGTAGCGCGAAGGGCGTCAATGCACAGGGATTCCACGGCAAGCGGGTTACGATCATAGCCGATGAAGCCATCGGCATCGGGACGGACGTCTGGGATGCTATCGAAGGCATCCGCTCTGCAGGCGACGTCCGCATCGTGAAGCTGTTCAACCCGACCGTGCCAAGCGGCCCGGTGTTTGACGACTTCGCCAAGCTGCGCTCGACGCCCGGCCACTGCTGCATTACGATCAGCGCATTCGATACACCAAACCTGGCCGGCCTGACGCTCGAATCTCTGCTAGCGCTGCCGGACTCTGAACTCGATTACGCGCCGTTCCCCTGGCTGACTCGGCGGCGGTGGGTGAAGGAAATGTACTACAAGTGGGGACCGCAGAATCCCCGCTTTCAATCGCGTGTGATGGGCGACTTTCCAACACAGGGCCAGTGGGCAGTGTTTTCGCTGGCGTGGATCGAGCGCGCCGACCGCGAGCCCACCCCGCAGGAACTGGAGTACTCCCGCGGCTGCTTTATTCAGGTCGGCATCGACGTTGCCGCTGGTGGCGACGATGAAACGGCAGCTTGTGCCCGCGTTAACGGCATCATCCTCGGGCGGTTTGCCAGCAGCGAAGCAGACCCCCGCGGCCCGCTGGTCGGATGGTTG
>CAIWPS010000040.1 GCA_903914615.1 uncultured beta proteobacterium
ACCGCGGCGCGCTGCTCTGGGGAGAGTGGGGTGCTGGCGTGCTGCTGCTGCTCGGCCAGAAGCGCGGCCGTGCTTTCGATGCGGGGGTTAGACGTGCCGCAGGACTCGGGCTCAACCTCGTCTTCCCAGCGCTTCCCGCGTAGAAAGACTAGGGGCGCCTCGACGAATCCCTCCTGCCACTTCGTCGTGCCGCGCTTGATGCGCACGTCGGCCAGGATCGTGTCGGCGTGCTGATCTAGCTCATTGCGCTTCCAGTGGTCAAGGCACTTGGCTTTGTCCTGCTTGCGCTCGTTCTTCGGCCAGGCTTGCCAGAATTCGGCAAAGCGCTCCCCGCGCCGAGCGGGGTGAGAAGGCGAAGCCTTCGATATCTCTGAGCGAAGCGAAGACTCTGGCTTGTGGCTGCCTTTCGTCAGATCGTGCGGCTGGGTTTCTGTCTTGGTTTCTTCGGAAAACCTAGTAGGTTTTTGCTTGGTTTCTTCAGCGACCTTTCTAGGCCGGCCGCCGAGCTTCCCGTTGGTCTTTGAGGCCTCGATGCGCGGCAGAGCTTCAGCAATCACTTCCTCGGCGCGAGACTGCTCCCAGCCAGCTTCCGTGAGCGTGAAGAACTCGGCCAGGACACGGTTCACCGCGTCGCGGTCAGCCTTGGTGATGGCGCGCGCGATGCCGTAGCATCGGCCGTCGGGCAGCGGAACCTCGGTGGCGTAGTAGTGATCCAAGAGCCGGTCGTAGCAGCCGAACTCAGCCGGCGTCAGGTGCCCGGTTTTGATCTGGATGTCGCCAGGGAAGCGCTTGTAGAACTTCAAGCGTCTGACTCCGCCAGCGAAAACAGGTTAGCGCCTCTGCACCCGTGACCCTTCCTGCGGGTTGTGGTGCCGACGATCTTGATGCGCCCAGCGCGTAGGAGGGCCGCATAGACGGGCCCCATCGCACGATCATCGGGGGCGCGGATTCCGGCCAGCTTGCAGGCATCGGTGATGAGCTCGCCGCTGCTGACGCCGTGCTGCGCAAGGTAGCCCAGGATGAAGGCCGCGGCCGCCTCGCGGAAGCCGTCCGTCATGCGCTCGGCTCGGTCAGCGGCCCGGCGGCCGGCGCGCTCGCCTTCGGCGCGAGCCAGCGCCAGCGCAACCTTCCGTGGCGGCGGGGCGTCGAAGATCAGGGACAGCTTGGTCATACTGCCGAGACTTCCTCGTCGATCGCCTCAAAATCCAAGGCCTCTGAAGTCTCGATGTCCTTGCGGCCGGCTGCGGCCATCTGGACGTTCTTGACGGCCTGGCGGTAGTAGCTTGGCTTCAGTTCTGCGCCGACTCCGCGACGGCCCAATAGGACCGGGCTGTAGACCTCTGAGCCGACGCCCATGAACGGGGTGAAGACGGTCTCTCCCGGGTTGCTGAATAACTCGACGCAGCGGTCGATGACATCCAGCTGCAGAGGATGCACATGCTTCTCGTCTTCGCTGTCTCGCGCCTCGCGGAATGGGAGCACGCGCTGCATGCGGATGTCGTCCCACATGCAATCGGCGTACTGGCGCCAGATCCAGTGCGAGAAACGGTTTTCAGTCTGCTTCCCAGTCCAGCCGCGATACGGCAGGATGTCGCTGGGCATGGGCTTCTCGCCCGCATAGTCCAGCATCCCGACCGGATGCTTCACAGGGACTGGGTTCTTTCCCGCGCGGCGGAAAGTCAGCAGCTGGTCGCCAGATGCCACGCCGCAATCGATACTGTCAGCCACCAAGGAGGCGTGCGCGAGGTTCTTTTGCATCGTGCGCAGGCGCACCGCAAGCGGCTCCTTCCAGATCATCCGGCGGCCGGTGTAGCGCCAGCCTTCGCGCTCATGCAGGCGGATGATGTCGCCTGGGAAGTCGATCATCGTGTCGGTGCCGCTGTTGCTGCGCGGAACGTCCATGCAATGCACGGCGCTGATGCGACCTGGCATCGTGACCCTGGCCAATTCGCGCACGACGTGGGTGTAGTGGGCGAAGAACCCGTCGTAATCGTCGCAGTTCGAAAGGTCGCGCTCGTCGCTGCTGTAGTGGTACAAGCCGCCGAATGGCGGCGAGTAGATCGACAGGTGAACGCTCGCCGTCGGCAGAGACTGCATGACCTCCACGCAATCGCCGTTATAGATGGCGAACTTCTCGGTAATCAGTTGGTCGGCGACAGCCATGCGGGAACCTCGACTTTCTTTGTCCGGTTATTGGTGCGCTCGATGGCAAGCGCGTTGTTCATTTCGGCCACCAGGCGCGAGAACATGGCGTCTGCCTGCTCGGCCTTGCGCTGCAGGTTGCGCATCACGCCGCGCTCGCCTTCCGTGGTCACGATGTCCACGCGGACGGGGCGCTTTTGACCGAAGCGCCAGCAGCGGCGGACAGCTTGGTAATACTGCTCAAAGCTGTGCGAAGGAAAGAAGGTGACGTGGTTGCAGTGCTGGTAGTTCAAGCCCCATGCGCCGATCTTTGGTTTCGTGATCAGGACGCGCGCCTTACCTTCAGCAAAAGCGGTTAGGCGCTCTTCTTTCGCGTTTTCCGAGTCGCCACCACTGACCTGCACTGCGTCAGGAATCAACTCTTCCAGCATGTCGCCTTCGTCGTTTAGGTGGCACCAGACCAGCGCTGGCTGCCCGGTGTGGTTGACCAGTGACGCAACCTTTTCGCAGCGCTCTCCGACGGTGCGGCGGCGTTCCTCGCGCTGCTCCTTAAGGCCGACGGCGGGAAGCGCGAATAGCATCCCTTCCACCACTGAATCGGTCTCGACAAGGTGCTCAATCTCATTGAGCGGCGGCAGGATGAATGCACGGTCGTCGAAGCCAAGGTCCGACGGCCGGCGCATCGCCCGCGCCCAGGAACAGACCCAGCGCCAGAACGGCAGTTCGGCGTGACCCTTCAGGCGCCACTTGATGACCTCACCGCGCATGCGACCCTGCGCGCTGTTGTTCAAGTCGTTCTTGAAGAAGCGATTGAGCATGTCCATGTGGCCCATGTACCCAAGGGCTTCGCTGGACGTTCCGAGTTCGATGTAGTCGTTCGGCGCAGCAGTCGCGGTCTGAAGCTCGCGGTACTGGACTTGGCGCATGAAAGCGGTGATCTGGCCGCGCCGCTCGCCTGCAAAACTCTTTAGGATGCTTGACTCGTCGCACAACACGCCGCCGAAGTCCGTCGGGCTGAAAAGGTGCAGCTTCTCGTAGTTAGCCACGACGACATGCCCGTGCGACGATCCATCCCGCGAGTAGCGAGCCTCAACGCCGAATTTTTCGGCCTCGCGCACGGTCTGCGGAGCGACGGCACAAGGGGTCAGATAGAGGGTAGGCTTGCTGGTCTTGCGTGCGACGTTCGAAGCCCAGACAAGGCCCATCGGGGTCTTCCCAAGGCCGCAGTCGGCCATGAGTTCAACGCGGCCCTTGCGGATGGCGAAGTCCACAAGCTCGGCCTGAAAGTCATACAGGCAATCCGGCATCCACAAAGGGGCGAAGCCGCTGTCCGCTCCCATCTGAGACTTGGCCCGCAGGAACTCGGTGTAGTCGCTCATGCCGCGGCCCTCAACGCCGGCCGCGTCTCCGTCAGCAAGCGCTCGATGCGCTCCTGGCGGCGCTGCATTTCCTTGCCGGCCGCGATGGCGGCAATGAGCGCGGCTGCATGCCGGGTGGGCTTGCTGACGCACAGCGTCATGTGTTCGATGCGCACGGGTGTGGCTCCTGGGTTGAAAGGATCGAAGGATTCAAGCGTCGAGCTGAATCAAGCGGA
>CAIWPS010000041.1 GCA_903914615.1 uncultured beta proteobacterium
AGCGGCGGCGAGGCGCAGCGCATCCGGCTGGCGAGCCAGATCGGCAGCGGCCTGAGTGGCGTGATGTACGTGCTCGACGAGCCCAGCATCGGCCTGCACCAGCGCGACAACGCGCGCCTGATAGGCACCTTGAAGCACCTGCGCGACCTCGGCAACAGCGTGCTCGTGGTCGAGCACGACGAGGACATGATCCGCGCCGCCGACCACGTCGTGGACATGGGCCCGGGCGCCGGCGTGCACGGCGGCCAGGTGATGTCGCAGGGCACGCCGCAGCAGGTGGCCGACGACGAAAATTCACTGACCGGCCGCTACCTGGCGCACACCCTGCGCATCGAGGTGCCCAAGCGCCGCCGCAGCGCCAGCGGCTTCGGTTCGGTGCCCTACCGCCTGTCCATCGTCGGCGCGCGCGGCAACAACCTCAGGGACGTCAGCGTCGAGATCCCGGTCGGCCTCCTGACCTGCGTCACCGGCGTCAGCGGCTCCGGCAAGAGCACGCTGATCAACGACACGCTGTACACCGCGGTGGCGCGCAAGCTCTACCAGAGCCACGCCGAGCCGGCGCCGCACGACCGCATCGAGGGGCTGGAGCAGTTCGACAAGGTCATCAACGTCGACCAGAGCCCCATCGGCCGCACGCCGCGCAGCAACCCGGCCACCTACACCGGCCTGTTCACGCCCATCCGCGAGCTCTTCGCCGAGGTGCCGGCAGCGCGCGAGCGCGGCTACGGCGCCGGGCGCTTTTCCTTCAACGTCAGCGCCAGCAGCGGCGGCGGCCGCTGCGAGGCCTGCGAGGGCGACGGCGTGATCAAGGTGGAGATGCATTTCCTGCCCGACATGTACGTGCCCTGCGACGTCTGCCACGGCGCGCGCTACAACCGCGAGACGCTGGAGATCCTCTACAAGGGCAGGAACATCACCCAGGTGCTGGAGCTGACGGTGGAGGACGCGCACGCCTTCTTCGGCGCCGTGCCCAACCTGGCGCGCAAGCTGCAGACGCTGCTGGACGTGGGCCTGGGCTACATCCGCCTGGGGCAGGCGGCGACGACGCTGTCGGGCGGCGAGGCGCAGCGCGTGAAGCTGGCGCTGGAGCTGTCCAAGCGCGACACCGGGCGCACGCTGTACATCCTGGACGAGCCGACCACGGGGCTGCATTTCCACGACGTCGGCCTGCTGCTGAAGGTGCTGCACCAGCTGCGCGACGCCGGCAACACCATCGTCGTCATCGAACACAACCTGGACGTCATCAAGACCGCCGACTGGGTCATCGACATGGGGCCCGAGGGCGGCGCCGGCGGCGGCCAGGTGGTGGTGACGGGCACGCCCGAGGACGTGGCGGCGCACGAGGGCAGCCACACGGGGCGGTTCCTGAAGGCGATGCTGCCGTAGGCTGAGCGGGCCCGCGCACCAGGTCCGTCCTTCGGGCCGGACTGGCCTTGTGCCTGCAAATGCTCCATCATCGCCGCGGTCGCACGGAGGAAGACGCCATGCTGAAGAAGATCAGTCTCGTGCTGGCGGCGCTGGTCGCGGTGCTGCTGCTGTTTGCCGCCACGCGCCCGAACAGCTTCAGCGTCGAACGGCGCATCGTCGTCCAGGCACCGCCGGAGAAGATCCAGCCCCTGATCGCCGACTTCCACCGCTGGTCCGACTGGTCACCCTGGGAGAAGCTCGACCCGGCGATGAAGCGCACCTTCGGTGGCGCGCCGGCCGGCGTCGGCGCCACCTACGGCTGGCAGGGCAACAAGGACGTGGGCAGCGGCCGCATGGAAGTGAGGTCCGTGGCGCCGGACAAGGTGAGCATCCAGCTCGACTTCATCGAACCCTTCGAAGGCCACAACATGACCGACTTCATGTTGGCACCGAAGGATGGCGGCACCGAGGTGCGCTGGGTGATGTCCGGCCCCGCGCCCTACTTGAGCAAGCTGATGGGAATCTTCGTCAGCATGGACTCGATGATCGGCAAGGACTTCGAGAAGGGCTTGTCGCAGTTGAAAGCGGCGGCCGAGAAGTAGCCCGAAGGCGCGGGTCACGCCCGTCGCCGGTGCGCCGGCACGCGGGGCCAGCGACGCCTCGGCGGCGTTCATCCATGTGGCACGCAGCCCAAGGATGACCCTTTCATGCGCTTCCATTTGCGCCTTCCGGTGCCGGGGCGTCAAAGCGCACGATAGCTGCGATCCAGGCCCGCTTCGATCGGCCGCATGCGGCCAATCTCGGACATCGGAACCCGTGCGCCTGATTGCAATTCCGCCCGAGTCGCCACGGTCGCGCGCTACATTCGCCGCATGGCCTACGAACTCCACTACTGGCCCGGCATCCAGGGCCGCGGCGAATTCGTTCGGCTGGCGCTGGAGGCTGCGGGCGCGCCGTATGTCGACGTTGCGCGCGGCGCGGAATCTGCCGGCCAGGGCATGGCGGCGCTGCAGCGCGCGCTGCACGACCCGCACACCGCGCACCCGCCTTTCGCCCCACCCTTTCTGAAGGACGGCGCGGTGGTGGTGGGCCAGACCGCGGCCATCCTGCAGTACCTTGCGCCGACACTGAAGCTGGTGGCGCGCAGCGAACAGGCGCGGCTGTGGACGCAGCAGGTCCAGCTCACCATCGCCGACATGGTGGCCGAGGCCCACGACACCCACCACCCGGTGGGCATGGGCCTGTACTACGAAGACCAGAAGCCCGAGGCGCTGCGCCGCGCCGCCGAGTTCTGCCGCCACCGCATCCCGAAGTTCCTGCGCTGGTTCGAGAGCATCCTGGCACGCAACCCGGCGGGGCCGCGCCACCTCGTCGGTGGGCGCCTGAGCTATGCCGACCTGTCGCTGTTCCAGCTTGTCGCAGGCCTGCGCTATGCCTTCCCGCGCGCCACCGAAAGCGTCCTGGCCGGCACGCCACTGCTGGTGCAACTGCACGACCGAGTCGCGGCGCTGCCGCGCGTTGCGGCCTACCTGGCCAGCGAGCGGCGCCTGCCCTTCAGCGAGCAGGGCATCTTCCGCCGCTACCCCGAGCTCGACCTCGTCTAGCGCAGGCGCTCAGGGCGCCGGCGTCGCCAGCGGCTTGCCCTTCTCGACCACGTACACGCCGACCAGCTTCATGGGCGCATTGCCGTCGTTGTGCGCGTCGTGCACGACGCCGGCAGGGATGACGAAGCTCTCGCCGGCCTTGACGATGCGCGGCGGCTGGCCGTCGATGAGCAGCTCGCCCTGGCCTTCCAGCACGTAGCTGATCTCGTCGCCGGGGTGGGTGTGGCGGCCGGCACGCGCGCCGGGTGCGACCTCGACGCGGGCGACCACCGCCTCGCGGCCGGGCACGGACACGTCGGCGCGGCCGACGAGGGTGCGCGTCAGCCCGCTGGCCTGGGCGAGCAGGGTGCCGGCGGCGATGGCCAGGGCGGCGCCGATGATCAGTCTTTGCGTCTTCATGGGGTCTCCTCGTGCGGTAGGGGCCGCAGTATCGAACCGCGCCGCCGCTGCGTGCCCCCTGGACAACCCGCAGCGCGCGATCAGCTGGCGCGCGCCAGCACGGCCTTCATGCGCTCCAGCATCGGCGTGACCATCGGCACCGTCAGCATCGTGCTGGCCACGGCCATCAGCAGCAACGCGGTGAAGGTCTCGCTGGTG
>CAIWPS010000042.1 GCA_903914615.1 uncultured beta proteobacterium
GGTAGACCCTGGGGGCCTGCGACGAGCCGGGCGAGCGTGCAGTTCCAGATCGTGCGGCGCCCGGGCGGGCATCGCAACCTTGTTGAGTCCTGTCGAGTATCCGGAGGTACTGAAATGATGAAGATCCACAGCAGTCTGGGGGGCCACCTGAAGGGCGCCCTCATCTGCGCCTCAGTTGCCGTTGCCGCAGGCTCGGCGTACGCGACGCCGTTCCAGAACGACGTCGCCCTGGCCATCAACAACGGCCTGACGTTCCTGGCCAACCAGGGTGTCTACGGCAACAACCCGCCGAACGGCAACGCCACGGGCCTCGCCATCGAGGCGCTGCTTGAGAAGCGTGCCAGCGGCAATCCGGCCGACCCCCCGTCGGGCTACAGCGGCGCACAGGCCTCCGACCAGGCGCTTCTGCGGTCGGCGGTGACTTACCTCATCACCCAATCGAACGGCACCAGCTTCTATGCCTACCGTGACGGTGCCTGGATGTTCGCACTGGCGGGCTACGCGCTGACCAGCGGGCCGGACAAGTCCACGCTCGGAACGCCGCTGACGATCAAGGCGGCGATGGACCAGCTGGTCGACCGCACGCTGGCCAACCAGTCGACCAGTGGCCAGTGCTCGGGCTTCTGGAGTTACACCAGTGCCGGCTGCGATTCTTCGACGACGCAGTATGCCTCTGCCGGTCTGAACGCCGCGCGCCTGTTCTATCAGTCGGCCAAGAGCGGGGACACGGCCTTCGCCGACGCCACGCGCGTGGCCAACATCAATACGGCCCTCAACCGCACGCGGGCGGGGTACCAGCTGAACGCCAAGGCGGGGTCCGACAACGGTTCCTGCGGCGTGGTGTCCGCCACCGAGCGCGGCATCGGCTACCAGGCGACCGGCTACAACCCGTCGCTGCAGCAGACCGCGTCGGGCGTCTACATCCAGCTGTTCGGTGGTGCCGACGTGAACGACCCAGCGCTGCAGACCTACATGCAGTGGCTGAAGGATCACTATCGCTATTCGGACCTGGGCGGCATGGGCAACAGCTGGCCCGGCGATTCGTACGGCTACTACCTCTGGAGTTCGTTCAAGGGCATGGAACTGATCCGCCAGTCCGGCGTGACACCGAATGCCGGCAATGTGGGCCCGAACGATCTCGGCACCTTGCCGGCTGATGCCACCTGCACCGTGCGGCAGACGAACATCGACCCGACCACGGTGGCGCAGGTTCCGCTGTTCGGTGCCGGCCCGGTGGGCTACTACAGCGCCGAAGTGAAGAACCAGTATTTCGACTACGCGTACACGCTGCTGAGCATGCAGTGCGGTGCAAATGACACCAACGGCTACGGCTACACCGGCGTGGCTGGTTCCTTCACCTGCGGCTCCTTCTACAGCCCCACGAACGGCTACGCCGTGCAGGAATGGGAGGGGGGCAAGCAGAACACGGCGCACAACTCCTACGCCCTGCTCGTGCTGCAGCGCGCCACCGGTCTGGTCACCCAGAAGTGCGACCTGAATGGCGACAACGTGGTTTCCCCGGCCGACTTGGTGCTCCTCAGAGCTAAGTTTGGTCAGAAGGCGAACGGCGCCGGCGATCCCGCCGACGCGAACAGCGACGGCATCATCAACATCGCCGACTACCGCTACTGCCAGCTTCACCTGACCGCGAACACTCCCTGAACGCGAGCAATGCTCCGGGCCAGCCCGACCCGCCCGCTGCAGGGGCAACTGGACCCGGAGCGCATAAGCGCATGAGGATGTGCGCAACAGGCTCCCTTCTTTCCATTCTCTTGCTCATCTGGAGGTTTTGA
Organism: uncultured beta proteobacterium; assembly: GCA_903914615.1. Classification (GTDB taxonomy): domain Bacteria; phylum Pseudomonadota; class Gammaproteobacteria; order Burkholderiales; family Burkholderiaceae_C; genus Rubrivivax. Next base: position 1,794 of record CAIWPS010000042.1, read on the forward strand.
TATGAATTCCACCCATAAGGCGCTACGCGCTTGGCTGGGCGCGGCGGTGGCGACCGTCGCGCTGGCTACGCAGGCATTCGCCGCCCCCGTCACCAACGTCACCGTCACGCCTTCGGCCGGGGCAGTGGCTCTGAGCTCGCAGTTCCACGCGCAGGTCGCTGTCAGCACGGACACGATCATCGGCGGCGCAGACTTTTTCTTTTCCTTCGATTCCACGCTGCTGACATTGGTGGGCTGGACTATCGATCCGGACAACGCGTTAGCTACGAATCCGGGCCCACTGTGTGGGCCGGCGCCGGGATGCGATTTGTCTCCTACCTATGCTGGAGGCAACACGGCGGAAATTACAATTACGGCCGGTGATACTGCGGCCGCGTTGTCGTCCCAGCCCGGTTCATTCACCTTGGTTGATCTGCTTTTTACCGCCTCGAATCTCGGCACGAGTGCGCTGAATTTCGCTGACATAAACAATTCTGCAAACGGATACTACGGAACTTTTTCGCCAGCGGATGGGACTCCCACCGCCTGGAACTCCAATTCCATCAGCAATGGCAGCGTCTGCGTCTACGACCCCGTCAATGACCCGAACCAGACCAAGTGCGGCGGCGGCGGCGGCTCCACCCAGGTGCCCGAACCCGGCACGATGGCGCTGGTGGCCATTGCCTTGGGCGGCCTGACGCTGCGTCGCAAGCAGCCGCGCGCCTGATCTTCCTCTGCCGTCGGCGCCCGCCGGCGCCGACCTGATATTTCGGGGCTCGTGCCTATGGTGCACGGGCCCCGAACTTGTTTTCGAACCCGCGAAAGGCGCGAATCACGTCGCGGTCCAGCCCGTGATGGCATTCACCGGCACGATCACCGTCTCGGTGTAATTCTCGAAAGGCGCCTGCACGCGGCGCACCGTCTCGATATCGGGCGCCTCGAGCAAGCTGTAATTGGTCGAGTAATCCACGGCAGCCCATTCGCCGCGAATTCTCACGTCGGCCGGAATCGAGGCGTAAAACGACTTGGCCAGTGCCGCCAGTTCGGCGTATTGCGCCGGGCTCAAGTTGGCGCGCGTGCGGTTGGTCAGCATGAACAGCATGGCATAGCTCTCCTCGTAAGGACCCGGGCGCCCCGATGGCAGCCCCTGGTCGATGGCCAGCATAGTCCCGTTCGCAGCCGCCAAGGCAGGGGGCACGCGCCCATGCAGGCACAGCCTGCATCGAGACCCATCGCGGCAAATATCA
>CAIWPS010000043.1 GCA_903914615.1 uncultured beta proteobacterium
CGACCCTGGCGCGGTGCTGTTTCAGTACTGGATCAACCGGCCGATGCCCCAGGGGCAGAACGAGTTCAGCAGCGCCGCGAACGCGATGTTCGCCAACAACGACCCCGTCAACGGGGCCTGCAACACCCAATGACCTTGCCCCGATGCGCCTGACCCTGCGCCTGGCCTGCGGACTCGTGGCGCTGCTGCTCGCCGGCACGGCGCCGGCTGCGCCGCCGGCGGCCGCCGACGAAGACCGCCTGCAGGTCGCCGAGCCCTACCTGGAACTGCACACCGGCCCCGGCCGCGGCTACCCCGTGGCCTACGTCGTCGAACGCCGGCAATGGGTCGTCATCGAACTGCGCCGCACCGACTGGTTCCGCGTCCGCGCCGAGGGCGGGCAGGTCGGCTGGGTGCAGCGCCCGCAGCTCGAGGCCACGCTCACCGAGGCGGGCGACAGCAAGACCTTTCGCGACATCCTGCTCGGCGACTACCTGGCCCGCCGCGTCGAATTCAGCGGCTCCTGGGGCCAGTTCCAGCGCGACCCCATGCTGCGCCTGGCGCTGCAGGTGCGGCTGGCCGACCCGCTGGCCGCCGAGTTCGGCATCGGCCAGGTTCAGGGCCGCTTCTCGGGCACCGACTTCTGGCACCTGAGCCTGGTCTCCGAACCCTGGTCCGACCGCCGCGTTTCGCCCTTCTTCAGCGTCGGCCTGGGCCGCTTCAACAACCTGCCCAACAGCAGCCTGGTCGACGCCGTGCCGGTCAAGTCCAAGCTGGCGCTGGCCACCCTGGGCCTGCGCTGGCACATCAGCGAGCGCTTCACGGCGCGGCTGGACTGGTCGCTGTACACCGCCTTCGTCTCCGACAGCCGCAGCGTCGAATACCGCAGCGTCACCGCCGGCCTCGGCTTCTTCTTCTGAACCTTCCGCCCGCCATGAAACTCCTCGCCTGCGCCTGCCCTCTCCTCGCCGCCCTTGCGGCGCTGCCGGCCGTGGCCCAGGTGGCGCCGCCGCCTGCGGCGGGGTCCGACCAGGTCATCGTGCCGCAGGTGGAAAGGCGCGAGGTGCACAAGCCGCACTACGGCAGCAACGACTTCTCGCTCAGCCTCTTCGCCGGCAGCTACCAGGCCCAGAACTTCGGCAGCAGCGGCGTCACCGGCCTGCGCCTGGGCTACCACGTCACCGAGGACGTCTTCGTCGAGGCCAGCGTGGCGCGCACGCGCGTCAACGACAACAGCTTCCGCCAGATCCTGCCCGGCGGCGTGTTCCCGACGCCGACGCAGACGCTGTCCTACTACGACGTCGTCGCCGGCTACAACGTGCTCAGCGGCGAGGCCTTCTTCGGCCGCAACACCGCCAAGGTCTTCCAGGGCTACCTGCTGGCCGGCGTCGGCAACACGACGCTGGTGCAGCAGAAGCACCAGACCATCGTGCTCGGCTTCGGCGTGCGCGTCGTGCTCACCGACCACGTCGTGCTGCAGACCGACCTGCGCGAGCACATGTACTCGCTCGACCTGCTGGGCCAGCGCCAGAGCACGCGCAATCCCGAGGTCTCGGCCGCCCTGACCTTCTACTTCTGAGCCCCATGCGCACCCACCTGCTCACCCCTTTGCTGGCGCTGCTGCTGGCCACGGCCGCCGGCGCCACCGTGGCCCCGCAGGCCGCGGCGCCCGACTTCACGCTGCGCACCGCCGACGGCCGCAACCTGCGCCTGCAGGAACAGCGCGGCCAGGTCGTGATGGTCAACTTCTGGGCCAGCTGGTGCGGCCCCTGCAAGCAGGAGGTGCCGCAGCTCAACCGCCTCTACGACAAGTACCGCGCGGCCGGCTTCGTGCTGCTGGGCGTGAACATCGACGACGACGCCATGGCGGCCACCCACGCCACCGCGCGCTGGGGCGTGAAGTTCCCGGTGCTGCTGGACGGCGACAAGACGGTGACGCGGCTGTACGACCTGGGCAGCATGCCGGCCACCGTGCTCATCGACCGCGACGGCCGCGTGCGCTACCTGCACCGCGGCTACCGCGAGGGCGCCGAGGACGAGTACGAGCGCCAGATCCGCGAACTGGTGAAGGAATGACGATGCGCCTGCTGCTGATCGCCAGCCTCGCAGCGTTGCTCGGCGGCTGCGCCGTGCAGCCCTGGGTCAAGCCCTACGAACGCGAGCGCCTGGCCGACCCCATCATGCAGTTCTCGCGCGACGCGCTGCCCGACAAGCACCGCGAGCACATCCACGCGGTGCGCGAAGGCGCGCATGGCGCCACCGGCGTCCAAGGGGGCGGCTGTGGTTGCAACTAGCGCGTGGCGGCAACTGCTGCGCCTGCTCGTCACGCTGTGGCGCACGCTGCTCGGCGGCCTCGTCGCCAGCGGCGCAGCCCACGCCGCAACGCTGCCCGAGGACAAGGTCGAGACCCTGTTCCACAGCTACGACGGCGGCGGCGTGAAGGCCGACGGCCCGGCCTTCCTGGTGCGCAAGAGCCTGGCCGACCGCGTGTCCCTTTCGGCGCAGTACTACGTCGACGCCGTCAGCAACGCCAGCATCGACGTCGTCACCACCGCCAGCCCCTTCCGCGAGACCCGCAAGGCCTGGGAACTGGGCGCCGAGACGGTGGTGCGCGACGCCACTCTGTCGATGTCGGTGTCGCGCAGCCGCGAACCCGACTACCTCGCCGACGGCTTCAACGCCGACGTCGCGCACGAGGTCTTCGGCGGCATGACCACCGTCAGCCTGGGCTTCACGCGCGGCCACGACATGGTCGGCAAGAAAGGCATCGCGGGCTGGATCGACGAGGCCATGCACTGGCAGTACCGCGCCGGCCTGACGCAGATCCTCACGCCGCGCTGGCTGGTGAGCCTGAACGCCGAGGCCCTGGCCGACAGCGGCTACCTCGGCAGCCCCTACCGCGCCGCGCGCGTCTTCGGCGCCTACGTGCCCGAGCGCAACCCGCGCACGCGCAGCGCGAGTGCCTTCAAGCTGCGCACCATCGTCGACACCAGCGCGCTGGTGGACCGCAGTTCGGTGCGCGCCGAGTACCGCGCCTACCGCGACAACTGGGCCATACGCTCGGGCACCACCGAACTCGGCACCAGCAAGTACCTGGGCCAGCGCTTCCTGCTCGACGGCACGCTGCGCTGGTACACCCAGACGGCGGCACTTTTCTACAGCGACAATGCCACCGCCGAGACGCAGTACGTCTCGCGCAACCGGCAGCTCGGGGCCTACAGCAGCACCGGCGTCGGTGCCAGGTTGAGCTACACCTGCCCGGGCCTGCCGGCCGGCTGGGACCTGCGGCTGAATGCCTCCTACGAGCGCATGCAGTACCGCTACAAGGACTTCACCGACCTGCGCACCGGGCGCCCCTACGCCTTCGACGCCAACGTGCTGCAGGCCTACGTGTCGGCCACTTTCTAGGACCGCCCGCCATGAATCCCACCCTCGCCCGGCTGGCCGCCTGCACCCTGTGCCTGGTGCTCGGCCTGAACCTTGCCCGCGCGGCCGACGCCCCGCCCGCGGCCGGCGACCTGCCCGTCGCGGCCATCGTGCCCACGGCAGCGGCTTCGGCCCCTGCCGCTGCCGCAGCACCCGCAGCGCCGGCCGCCGCGGCCAGCGCCCCGGCGGCCTCGCTGGACACCCGCGTGCAGGACCTCAAGGCCGAGGTCATCCGCCTGAACCGCGACCTGCTGGTGCTGGAAGAGGAACTGCTGTACCCGCCCGGCACCCAGGTGGCGCTGTTCGTCAGCATGGACGTGGGCAAGCTCTTCGAGCTGGAGTCGGTACGCGTGCTGCTGGACGACAAGGTCGTGGCGACCTACCTCTACACGCCGCTGGAGGTGCAGGCGCTGCACCGCGGCGGCGTGCAGCGGCTGTTCCTGGGCAACCTGCGCACCGGCAAGCACGCCATCTCGGCCTTCTTCACCGGCAAGGGCCCGCAGGAGCGCGAGTTCCAGCGCGAGTACAAGCGCGGCACGACGCTGGAATTCGACAAGGGCGTGGAGCCGCGCTACATCGAGCTGCGCATCAAGGACGCGCAGGCGAAGCTGCAACCCGAGTTCGACGTCAAGGTCTGGTGAACAAGATCCCCCCCCGTAGCGCCTGCGGCGCTTCCCCTCCAGGGGGGCGACCGCTGGCGGCCCGGCGGAGCCGGTTCCGCGGCGGTTGCCTGGCTGCGCTGGCGCTGTCCATGGCAGCGGGCTTGGCGGTGGCGCAGCCGCAGACCATCGCCGCACCGCACTACGGCGACACCCTTTTCCTGTTCTACCAGGACAAGACCTTCGAGGCCCTCACCGGCCTCATGGTGTCGCAGCACTTCGGGCGCATCGCACCGCACGACGACGAGGCCGAGGTGCTGCGCGGCGGCATGCTGCTGTCCTACGGCCTGCACCGCGAAGCCGGCGAGGTCTTCGCCCGCCTCATCGAACGCCAGACCACGCCCGCGGTGCGCAACCGCGCCTGGTACTTCCTGGCCCAGGTCAGGCACCGCCGTGGCCTCGATGGCGAGTCGCAGGAAGCACTGTCACGCATCGAAGGCACCCTGCCCGGCAGCCTCGAGGTCGACCGCCAGGTGCTGCAGGCGCAGCTCATGCTGGCGCGCAGTGACCCCGCCGGCGCCGCCGCGGTGCTGCAGGCCATCGTGGGCGAGGGCGACACGGCGATCAGCGTGGCGCGCTTCAACCTCGGCGTCGCGCTGGTGCGCAGCGGCCATGCCGCCGAAGGCCAGGCGCTGCTGCAGGCGCTGGGCCAGGCGAGCGCGGCCAACGAGGAACAGCGCGCCCTGCGCGACCGTGCCAACGTGGCGCTGGGCTATGCCGAGCTGGCCTCGCGGCGCCCGCGCGAGGCGCGCGAGGCGCTGCAGCGCGTGCGCCTTGCCGGGCTGCAGTCGAACAAGGCGCTGCTCGGCTACGGCTGGGCCGCGGCCGAGCTGCACGACCCGCAGCTGGCGCTGGTGCCCTGGCGCGAGCTGGCGGCGCGCCCCGACAACGACGCCGCGGTGCTGGAAGCGCGCATCGCCGTGCCCTATGCGCTGGCCGAGATCGGCGCCGATGCCCAGGCCCTGCAGGGCTACCGCCAGGCCGCCGAAGGCTACGAGCAGGAGCGCGCGGCGCTGGACGCCACCATCGCCGCGGTGCAGGGCGGCGAGGTGCTGCGCGAGCTGCTCGCCAGCAATGCCGACAGCGCCTTCGGCAGCGCGCGCGGCATCGCCACGCTGCCGGCGCTGCCCCACGCCTCGCACCTGCTGCCGCTGCTGGCCAGCGACGGCTTCCAGGAAGGCTGGAAGAACCTGCGCGACCTGCGCTTCATGGACACCAACCTGCAGCAGTGGCTGGACAGCCTGGGCGTCTACACCGACATGCTGGACAACCGCCGCCGCGCCTACGCCGAGCGCCTGCCCGCGGTGCGCGAGCGCGCAGGCGCCATCGACCTGCCGGCGCTGCAGCAGCGGCGCGACCGCCTGGCCGCGGCGCTGGCGCAGGCCGGGGCCGAGGGCGACGCGCTGGCCTACGCCAGCCCGCGCGAGGAAGAGCTGCTGCGCCGCATGGGCCGCGCCCTGGGCACGCTGGCGCGCGTGGCCGGCGACGACGAGAAGGTCGACCTCGGCGACGCCGGCGACCGCCTGCGCCGCGTCGCCGGCGCGCTGACCTGGCAGCGCACGCAGGCCTTTCCGGCGCGTCACTGGGAGGCCAGGAAGACACTGCGCGACCTCGACCGCGAGCTGGCCGAGGCCCAGGTGCGCGACGCCGCGCCGCTGCGCGCGCAGCAGGACTAGCCGGCGCGCGAACAGGCCTTCGCGGCGCGCATCGCGGCGCTGGCCGGGCGGCTGCAGGCGCTGCGCCCGGTGGTGGCGCAACTGACGCAGGCGCAGCAGGTTGCGCTGCAGGAGCTCACCGTGGCAGAGCTGCGGGAACAGCAGGAACGGCTGGTCGGCTACGCCGCGCAGGCGCGGCTGGCGATCGCGCAGATCCACGACCGCGCGCAGTTCGCGCGCCGTCCCGACAGCGAGCCCGTGCGATGAGGCCGCGCCTGCTGCTCATCGCCGCCGCCGCCGCGCTGGCCGCCTGCTCGACGACGCGCCGGCCGGCCGACGACCACCAGCCGACGCTGGCCAGCCTGTCGCAGCGCGCCGAGAAGGTGGCGCCCGACGGTGGCATCCAGCCGACCGAGGAAGCCACCATCGCCGCCTACAAGGACTTCCTGCAGGCCGCGCCGCAGGCGCCCCAGCGCGCCGAGGCGCTGCGCCGGCTGGGCGACCTGGAGATGGACCGCGCCGACCGCGTCGCCGCCGAGGGCGCGGGCAGCGCCCCCGACTACGGCGCCGCCATCGCCCGCTACCAGGCCTTCCTGCAGGCCTACCCGCAGGACCCCGCCAACGACCGCGTGCTCTACCAGCTGGCGCGCGCGCAGGAACAGACCGGGGCGCTGGAAGCGGCGCTGAAGACGCTGGACCGCCTGGTGCAGCAGTACCCCGGCACGCTGCACGCCGACGAGGCGAACTTCCGCCGCGGCGAACTGCTGTTCACGCTGCGCGACTACGCCCGCGCCGAGGCCGCCTACGCCGGCGTGCTGCAGGCCCAGCGCTCGCCCTTCCACGACCGCGCGCTGTACATGCAGGGCTGGGCCATGTTCAAGCAGGGCCGGCTCGAGGACGCGCTGCAGCCCTTCTTCGGCGTGCTCGACGTCGCGCTCGGCGGCCTGGGCGCGGCGTCGCGCGAGGAGGCCGACCTGTCGGCGCTGCGCGAGCTCAAGCGTGCCGACCGCGAGCTCGTCGAGGACACCTTCCGCGTCATGGGCATCGCGCTGTCCAACCTGAAGGGCGCCGACAGCATCGCGCGCTACATCGACAGCCCCGTGCGCGAGGGCTACCAGTTCCGCGTCTACCAGCAGCTGGCCGAGCTCTACCTGCGCCAGGAGCGCGTGAAGGACGCGGCCGATGCCTACGCCGCCTTCGTCCGCCGCGAGCCGCTGCACGCGCAGGCGCCGCTGATGCAGGCGCGCGTGATCGCCATCTACGAAGCGGGCGGCCTGCCCACGCTGGCGCTGCAGGCCAAGCAGGACTATGTGCAGCGCTACGGCGCCGAGAGCGAATTCCGCCGCGCCAACCCGCTGGGCTGGGCGCGCGCGCAGCCGCTGGTGAAGACCCACCTGGCCGAGCTGGCCCGCCACCACCACGCGCTGGCACAGCAAAGCCATGCCGCCGCCGACGTGCAGCAGGCCGTGCGCTGGTACCGCCTGCTGCTGACCAGCTTCCCCGACGACGCCGGCGCGGCCGCGAGCCGCTTCCTGCTCGCCGAGCTGCTGTTCGAGGACCGCCAGTGGGCCGAGGCCGCGCGCGAGTACGAGACCGTGGCCTACCGCAACGCCAGCGACAGCCACGCCGCCGACGCCGGCTATGCCGCGCTGCTGGCCTATGCCGCGCAGGAGAAGGACACCGCCGACGAGGCCGCGCGGCGCACGCTGCAGCACCAGGACATCGCCAGCGCGCTGCAGTTCAACCAGACCTTCGCCGCCGACAGCCGCAACGGCGCCGTGCTGACGCGCGCCGCCGAGCAGCTGTATGCGCTGGGCGAGGGCGAGCGCGCCAGCGCCATCGCGCGCCAGGCGCTGGCGCTGCAGCCGCCGCCTGCGTTGGCGCAGCGGCGCACCGCCTGGACCGTGATCGCCCACCAGGCCTTCGAGCGCGGCGCCTACGCCGAAGCCGAGCAGGGCTATGGCGAGCTGCTGGCCCTGACCGACGCGCAGGCCCCCGGCCGCGGCGAGATCGCCGAGCGCCAGGCCGCCGC
>CAIWPS010000044.1 GCA_903914615.1 uncultured beta proteobacterium
ACGGTGACGCGGGTCATCTACATCCCGGCCGGCGAATTTGTCGCCTTCGGCGCGCTCACCATGGCGGCGCTGCAGGCCGGGCGCGCACCGCCCACCGCGCTGCTGACGCTGGCGCTGGGGGCAGCGGTGTTCGTGCTCGACGCCGTGCTCGCGCTGCGCGAGCGCAGCGCCGCGGCGCTGCCGGCCAGCGTCGGCTGGAACCTGGCCTGGCCGCTGGCCGCCTGGGCACTGGCGCGCCAGCCGGCGCTGCAGCAGGCCGGCATGGCAGTGCAGGTGGCCCTGACGCTGGCGGTGCTGGTACCTGCGGGCCCGATGCTGCACCGCCTGTGCTTCGCGCCGCTGCAGAGGGCCGGCGTGCTGACGCTGCTCATCGCCGCCGTGGCGCTGCACTTCGCGCTGCTCGGCACGGGCCTCTTGATGTTCGGCGCCGAAGGCTCGCGCACACTGCCCTTGATCGACCTGCAGGCCAGCTGGGCCGGGGTGGCGGTGAACGGCCAGAGCCTGGCCGTCATCGCCACCTCGCTGGCGGCGATGATCGGGCTGGGCCTGTTCTTCGGCCGCACGCTCACCGGCAAGGCGCTGCGCGCCACCGCCGTCAACCGCGTCGGTGCGCAGCTGGTGGGCATCGGCCCGCAGCGCGCCGGCGCGCTGGCCTTCGGCATGGCCACGCTGCTGGCGGTGTTCTCGGGCGTGCTCGTCGGGCCGCTGACCACGGTCTACTACGAGAGCGGCTTCCTCATCGGCCTGAAGGGCTTCGTCGGCGCCATCCTCGGCGGCCTGGCCGGCTACCCCGTGGCGGTGCTGGGCGCGCTGACGGTGGGGCTGATCGAGAGCTTCGCGTCGTTCTGGGCCAGCGCCTACAAGGAAGTGCTGGTGTTCTCGCTCATCGTCCCCGTGCTGGCCTGGCGTTCCTTCACCCACCACGGCATCGACGAGGACGAGACTTGAAGCCCGCCACGCTGCGGCGCGCCGCGCCCTGGGCGGCGCTGGCGCTGCTGGCCCTGCTGCCGCCGCTGGGCGCGCCGCCCTACTGGATCACGCTGGCCAACTACATCGGCGTCTCGGCGCTGGTGGCGCTGGGGCTGGTGCTGCTGACCGGGCAGGCGGGGCTGACGTCGTTCGGCCAGTCGGCCTTCGTCGGCATCGGCGCCTACGCCACCGCATGGCTGGCGACGACCCAGGGCAGCGGGCCGCTGGTGACGCTGCTGGCCAGCCTGGCGCTGGCCACCGCCAGCGCGCTGCTGCTGGGCCTGATCACCGTGCGCCTGCAGGGCCACTACCTGCCGCTGTGCACCATCGCCTGGTGCCTGTCGCTGTTCTACCTCTTCGGCAACGTCGAGGCCCTGGGCAAGTTCGACGGCATCACCAACATCCCGCCGCTGCGCCTGGGGCCCTGGGCGCTGGAGCGCGGCGACGAGATCTTCTACGTCATCTGGGGCGCGGTGGCGCTGGCCGTGATCGCCTTGCGCCAATTGCTCGATTCCCGGCCCGGCCGCGTCATCCGCGCGCTGAAGAAGGGCGCGCTGATGGAGGAGTCGTGCGGCATCGACACCGCCGCCTACAAGCTGCTGGCCTTCGTCATCGCGGCACAGCTGGCCGGCGTGGCGGGCTGGCTCTACGCCTACCTCCAGCGCGCCGTCAATCCGACGCCCTTCGGCCTGGGCTACGGCATCGAATACCTCTTCATGGCCGTGGTCGGCGGCTTGACGCAGGTGTGGGGCGCACTCGTCGGCGCCGCCCTGCTGACGCTGGTCAAGGACGGCCTGCAGCGCGTGCTGTCGCTGCTGCTGGGGCAGACCGGCAACTTCGAGGTCATCGTCTTCGGCATGGCGATGATCCTGCTGCTGCAGCGCGCGCCCGAAGGCCTGTGGGGCCGCGTGGCGCAGCGCATCGGGCGCCTGCCGGTGCCGGTGCCGGCGTCGAACGAGGCGCCGCTGGGCCTGCAGCCGCAGCCGCCGCAGGGCCGGCGGCTGCTGGAACTGCGGGCCGTGCGCAAGACCTTCGGCGGCCTGGTTGCCGTCAACGACATCGGCTTTGCGGTCGATGCGGGCGAGATCGTCGGCCTCATCGGCCCCAACGGCGCCGGCAAGAGCACCCTCTTCAACCTCGTCAGCGGGGTGCTGCCGCTGACTTCCGGCGAGGTGCAGTTCATGGGCCAGCCCGCCACCGGCCTGGCCTCGCGCCAGCTGGCGCGGCGGCGCCTGGGCCGCACCTTCCAGCATGTGCGGCTGGTGCCCGACATGTCGGTGCTGGACAACGTGATGATCGGCGCCCACCTGCGCGGCCACCGCGGCGTGCTGGCGAGCGTGCTGGGCCTGAACGGCCGCGAAGAGGCGGCGTTGCGGCGCGAGGCGGCGCGCCAGCTGCAGCGGGTCGGCCTGGGCCACGCGCTGGACATGGACGCCGGTGCCCTGGCCCTGGGCCAGCAGCGCACGCTGGAGATCGCGCGCGCACTGTGCCTGGACCCGGTGCTGCTGCTGCTGGACGAGCCCGCCGCCGGCCTGCGCCGCCACGAGAAGCAGGCCCTGGCGGCGCTGCTGGCGCAGCTGCGCAGCGAGGGCCTGGCGGTGCTGCTGGTCGAGCACGACATGGAGTTCGTGATGGGCCTGGTCGACCGCCTGGTGGTGATGGACTTCGGCACCCTCATCGCCCAGGGCCCGCCGGCCCAGGTGCGTCACGACCCCAGGGTGCTGGCGGCCTACCTGGGCGTCGACGACGAGGTGCCTCTGGGATGAGTGACGAGGGTCTCCAGAGCGCGAAGGTGCTGGCATGACGGCGCCGCTGTTGCAGGCCCGCGACCTGCACGTGCGCTACGGCGCCGTCGAGGCGCTCAGCGGCGTCTCGCTGCAGGTGGCGGCGGGTTCCATCGTCACCGTCATCGGCCCCAACGGTGCCGGCAAGTCCACGCTTCTGAATGCCCTGATGGGCCTGCTGCCGGTGGCCTCGGGCCAGGTGCAGTGGCGCGGCGCCGCGCCGGCGAAGACCGTGGAAGCGCGCGTCGCCGCCGGCCTGTGCCTGGTGCCCGAGAAGCGCGAGCTGTTCGCGACCATGACGGTGCTGGACAACCTGCAGCTCGGCGGCTGGGCGCGCGTGAAGGCCGGCGACCGCGACCAGGGCGAGCAGCTGGCATCGGTGCTGCAGCGCTTTCCGCGGCTGCGCGAACGGCGCAACCAGCTGGCCGGCACGCTGTCCGGCGGCGAGCGCCAGATGCTGGCCATCGGCCGCGCGCTGATGGCGAGGCCGACGCTGCTGATGCTCGACGAACCCAGCCTGGGCCTGGCGCCGCTGATCGTGCGCGAGATCTTCCGCATCATCGTCGCGCTGCGCGAGGCCGGCGTGGCCATCCTTCTCGTCGAGCAGAACGCCCGCGCCGCGCTGGCGGTGGCCGACCACGCCTACCTGCTCGAGACCGGCCAGGTCGTGTTGCAGGGCCCCGCGGCCGAGTTGTCGCGCGACCCCGCGGTGGCGGCCAGCTACCTCGGCGCCTGAAGGCCGCCCCGGGCGTGCAATGCTGCCCACGCCGGCGGCAGCGACCCCCGCGGCTGCGGGTCGCGCGCTGCACCCGGTCGCCCTAGGATGACCCGGCACCTGGACACCGCCGCACCCCATGCACCGCCCCTGGCCCCCCATCGACGAAGACGCCCGACGCGACCTCTGCGAGGCCGCTGCGGCGCTGGACGCCGCAGAGCTGGCCGGCCGGCCGGCCGACATGAGCCGCGCGCTGGCGCGCCTGGCGCAGTGCCACGGCCGGCTGCGCGCCTGGGCCGGCGCCGAGGTTTACCTGGAGATGGCCTTGCGCTGGGCGCGCTGCACGGCCTCCACGGATGGGGTCGTGGAACTGCTGTGCGAACTCAGCCAGACCGCCGCGCTGCTGGCCCGGGCGCAGGACGCCGACCGCTGCGGCGAAGGCCGCGCCGCGCGCGAACGCGCCCGCGACCACGCCTTCGAGGCCAGCACGCTGTCCGGCCGTGTCGCCGACCCGGCGTGGGAAGTGAAGGTGCTGCTGCGCATCAGCGACGTGCTCGACCAGTGCGGCGACCACGAGGACGCCGCCCAACTGCAGTCGCGTGCGCTGCGCCTGCTGGCCGGCTGCGGCTCGGCCGCTGCCGAAGCGGCGCAACTGCCCGCGCTGGGCCGCCTGGCCGATGGTTGACCACGCGTTCCGGGGGGTACCTGGTCTGGGGCGTCACGCTTATCCTTTCTTTACATCCGGAGGGTGCCTGGTGGCCTGAAGGGTTTCCAGCTCCCCCCGCCCTGCGTCCTCCTTCACCGTGCAGCCGGCACCGCCGGCCCGCATCCCGTTTTCTCCTGGAGTGTTCATGAACCCGAAGTCCGCCGCTTTCGCTGCCTCGCTGCTGCTTGCCGCCGCGCAGGCCAGTGCCGCCACCACCATCACCTTCGAGAACCTGGCCGAAGGCGCGACGCTGTCGAACCAGTACGCCGCCCTGGGCGTGCTGTTCTCGCCGAATGCGTTCAGCGGCGCCGGCGGCCCGAATGGCGACTGGGCCACCAACACCAACATGATCATCACCAGTTCGGTGACCGGTGACGTGGGCTCCCTGGGCACGCCCAGCCTGGTCAGCGGCAACGTCCTGCACGCCTACGGCAACCTCTATGCCACCGGCTGGCTCGGCGAAGACGGCGACCCCAGCTTCCTGATCACCTTCACGACGCCCGTCACGTCCTTCAGCGCCGACTTTGCCGGCATCGGCTTCCCTTCCAGCACCACCCTCACGGCCTACAACGGCAATACGGTGATCGGCGTGGTGGCTGCCACCGCCACCGGGCAGCAGACGCTGAGCTTCGCCGCCGCGTCCATCACCAAGATTGCCGTCACGCCCGGCGAGTACTTCGACTGGGTCGGCGTCGACAACATCAGCTTCACCCAGGCCGTGCCCGAGCCGGCCAGCTACGCCATGCTGGCACTGGGC
>CAIWPS010000045.1 GCA_903914615.1 uncultured beta proteobacterium
GCATCGTGGGCGGCTTGCGGCAATTCGGCCCGGCGCGCCAGTGCCGCCAGCGCCGCGGGCGTGGCGGCATGCCAGAACACGACATCATGGTCGCGTGCGGCGCCCGCCTCGGGCGCTTCAGCCGCGCTCAGGCCCTCCGCCTGCAGCACCGCGCGGCCCGCCGCGTCGGGCGACACCAGAAGCAGCCGCAGCGCTTGCGCATTCATCCACCGATCATGCCGCAAGCCCGGCCGCCGTACGCAAGGTCTGCCCGTCCACGCCGAAATGAGGGTTTCGTCCTCACAGCCTTCCCGGCATGCCGGCCCCCCCGGTAGAGAGCCTGAAGCAACATGCCCAGGCACTGGTGGCCGCGGTGGCGGTGTTCAAGCTGGGCGCAGGCGCGGCCTGAGACCGCGGCCTGAGGCGCGTCGGTCGGGCCGCCGCGGCCTTCAGTGCACCACCGGCTGCACCGACGGAACCGCGACGTCGCGGCCGACCACGGCGCGGGCGAAGAAGTAGTTGTTGCGTGCCCGCTCGCTCAGGGCGTCCAGGTCGACGTGGCCTTCGCGATCGCAGGGGAAGGCGTAGCCGCGACCCTCGCTGAACAGCGAGGGGAAGCGAAGTTCGAAGGCGAACGCCACCGGCGTCTTGTCCATGGCCGCTCTCCCCGGCGTCCGTCCCGGCGGCTAGAAGCCGGCCGGGCTGTCCTGCGGCGCCGCCGGACGGCCCGCGAAAACGACGCTGGCCGAAGGCACTGTCGTGTCTGCGGGCCGTTCGAGCACGACCTCGACAGCCGCGCGCCGGGTCGCGGCCGTGGGCAGGGCGTCACGGCCGGCGTGGGTCAGCGCGGCCGCCGAGACGCAGGCGATCAAGGCCGAGACGAAGGCGATGGCGCGGGCTTGGGTGTGGTTCATGGCAGGCGCTTCCGGTGGTGCGGTGGCCGGCGAACGCCGCCGACCTGCCACCATGGTCAGGCCGGGACCGATGCGGCGCTGTGAGCGATGCAGCGCGCGGCCTGTGCGCTATTCACCTTCAGCGGCCGGCGTACCGCGGGCGCTGCGGCATGGGCTCGCCCGGCCCCGGCCGCGGTACATTCCCTGGCACGCCACGCTCGCCGCAGGCCGCGGGCGCGCGGCACCCTCCGTTCCGGCCTGCGCACTCTCCACCGGCACACCGACATGTCCGATCTGCTCGCTGCCCACAGCCATGCCTCCAACAACCGCGGCGAAATCGAGTCCAGCCGGGTCTGCGGCTGCTTCTGCTGCATGCAGATGTTTGCACCTGCGGACATCGTGGCCTGGGCGGGTCTGGAGGTTGCCGACTTCGACAACCTGGACTCGATGCCCGCCGGCACGGCGCTGTGCCCGCACTGCGGGAGCGAGTCCGTCATCGGCGACCGGTCAGGCTACCGCATCGACGGCGCCTTCCTCGGCCGCATGAACGAAGCCTGGTTTCAGCGCACCATCATCCGCCCCCCCAGCACCCGAAAGTGAAGCGCGGGCCGCGGCTGCGCGCAGCCAGGCCGAGCAACGTGGAGTCCATCGACATGGCAAGCATCCGCGAGGGCAGCAAGGCGGCCCTCATCGTCGTCGACGTGCAGGTCGGGGTGGTGCGCGACTGCTGGAACCTGGCGCGCGTCGTCGATCGGGTGGCGCATGCGGTGGGGCGCGCCCGCGCACGCGGCACGCCGGTGATCTGGGTCCAGCACGCCGGCCCGCAGCTCGTGGCCGGGAGCCCGGACTGGCAACTGGTGCCCGCCCTGGCGCCGGCAGACGGCGAGGCCCGCATACACAAGCAGTTCGAATCCTCGTTCGAGGACACCCCGCTCGAAGCAGAACTGGCCCGCCTGGGCGTCAGCCACATCGTCCTGGCCGGCGCCATGAGCAACTGGTGCATACGCGCCACGGCTTACGGTGCGCTGGACCGCGGCTACGACCTGACGCTGCTGAGCGACGCCCACACCACGGCGACGACGGAGCTGGAAGGCGGCGAGCGCATCGAGGCCGAGACGGTGGTGAAGGACCTCAACCTCGTGATGCGCTGGCTGAGCTACCCGGGCCGCAAGAGCACCACGGCCTCGGCTGACGAAGTCAGCTTTGCGCCGGCCTAGCGCCCAAGTCGCGATGCGTGGAGCGGGTGAAGGGAATCGAACCCTCGTATGAAGCTTGGGAAGCTGCCGTTCTACCATTGAACTACACCCGCCTGCCCGCTGCAGTTTAAGCGATGGCGGCCGGCCTTGGCGGCGACGTCGGGCGGCCCCGCAACAGCCATGAGCACCGACACTCCGCACGCCCCCATCCGCAGCTTCGTGCTGCGCGCCGGCCGCATGGGCCCAGGCCAGCAGCGCGCGCTGCAGACCCTGGGGCCGCGCTACCTGCTGCCCTTTGCCGCGCAGCCGCTGGACCTGGACCACACCTTCGGCCGCACCGCGCCGCGCGTGCTGGAGATCGGCTTCGGCATGGGCGACGCCACGGCGCAGGTTGCGGCGGCGCAGCCAGGCACCGACTTCATCGGCATCGAGGTCCATGAGCCGGGCGTCGGTGCCCTGCTCAAGCAGGTCGGCGAGCGCGGTCTGACGAACGTGCGCATCGTCCAGCACGACGCCGTGGACGTGCTGCGGCAGATGATCGCGCCGGCGGCGCTGGCCGGCGTGCACCTCTGGTTCCCCGACCCCTGGCACAAGAAGCGCCACCACAAGCGCCGCCTGGTCCAGGGCGCCTTCGTCGCCGAACTGCTGACGCGGCTGGCCCCCGGCGGCTACCTGCACTGCGCCACCGACTGGGAACCCTACGCGCAACAGATGCTGGAGGTGCTGCAGGCCGAACCCGGCCTCGCCAACACCGCGGCCGGGTACGCGCCGCGGCCGGACTGGCGGCCGCTGACGAAATTCGAGCAGCGCGGCCTGCGCCTGGGCCACGGCGTGTGGGACCTGGTCTTCACGCGCCGCTGAAGCCGCAGGGCGGGCCTCAGTCTGCCCAGTGCACCAGGCCCGTGAAGTAGGTGAACAGCACGACGATGCCGAAGGCGATGCGGTACCAGGCGAAGGGCACGAAGGTGTGGCTCGCGATGTAGCGCAGCAGCCAGCGCACGCAGACCCAGGCGGCAAGGAAGGACACGACGAAGCCGACCGCGAACAGCGGCACGTCGGCCATCGACAGCAGCGCCCGTTCCTTCCACAGGCTGTAGCCGCCGGCGGCCACCAGCGTGGGGATGGCGAGGAAGAAGCTGAAGTCGGTGGCCGCCTTGCGCGACAGCCCCAGCAGCATGCCGCCGATGATGGTCGCCCCCGAGCGGCTGGTGCCCGGGATCATTCCCAGGCACTGCACGAAACCGACCTTCAGCGCGTCCAGCGGCGTCATGTCGTCGATGTCGTTGATGCGCGCCACGCGGTCCTTCTTGCTTTCGACCCACAGGATGATGAGGCCGCCGACGATGAAGGCCGCCGCCACCACGGGCCCGTTGAAGAGGTAGACCTTGATCTTCTTGTAGACGAAGAAGCCGATGACGGCGGCCGGCAGGAAGCCGATGGCGACGTTGAAGATGAAGCGCCGCGCCCTGGCGCTGCTGCCGAACTCGCCGACCGCCGTGGTGATGCGCTGCCAGTAGACGATGACCACGGCCAGGATGGCGCCGGTCTGGATGGCGATGTCGAAGACCTTGGACTTGTCGTCGGTCATGCCCAGCAGGGCGCCGGTGAGGATGAGGTGGCCGGTGGACGACACCGGCAGGAATTCGGTGAAGCCTTCGACCACGCCCATGATGGCGGCCTTCAAGAGCAGGATCAGGTCCAAGGTGCGGGCTCCGGGCAAAGCCGCGGATCATAACGACGCGGCTTGTCCGCGCCGTGCCCCGCAGGCAGCGTGCGGCCCGCGAACGCGGGGTCGGTCAGTGCGCCAGCGGCGCGAACGTGACTTCCACCCCGCGCGCCGTCACCGTCACGGCGCCGGGCTGCAGGCCGTGGCGCTGCAGTTCCGCCGCGCGGTCGGGCGGCAGGTGGTACAGCGCCAGGTCTTCGAGCATGCGCTCGACGACGAGCGCGCCAACGCGTTCGCCGATGCTGCGCACCGGCGCGTCGGGGCCGAGCACGAGGTCCTGCACGCGCACCTGCGCCAGGCGCAGCGTCTGGTCGCGCGGCTCCCAGCGCAATGCGGTTTCGAAGGACAGCTGCGCCGACCAGCTGCCGCCCATCAGGCGGTCGCGCGCGCTCATGTCGATGCGCACCGACAGGCGGTTGCGCTCGGCCCACAGGCCGAGCTGGGGCTGCGCCACGGTGACCTCGAAGACATCCGCCAGGCGCCGCTCGAGCGGGAACTGGCGCTGCAGCAGCCGTTCGATCTCGGGCATCGTCAGCGTGATGACGGGCGGCCCGAAGAGGCCGGCGCACGACGACAGGCCCAGCAGGGCCGCGACGGCGATGCCGGCGGCGGCCAGGGTGCGTCGTGCAGGGTTCATGGCCGACAAGTTTAGGCCTTGCCTTGACCGGTGCCGCGGCGGCGCTTACGATTACTGACCCGCAAGTCATTAAGATGAGCCCCACCCCCGAGACCCACGCGCGCCAGCGCCGCAAGGAAGCGCGACCGCAGGAACTGCTGGACGCGGCGCTGGCCCTGTTCGTCGAGAAGGGCTTCGCCGGCGCGCGCGCCGAAGAGGTGGCGCAGCGCGCCGGCGTCTCCAAGGGCACGCTGTACCTCTACTACCCGAGCAAGGAGGAACTCTTCAAGGCCGTGGTGCGGCAGACGCTGTCGAGCCTGATCGCCGAGGGCGAAGAGGTCGCGGCGCAGTTCGAAGGCAGCAGCGCCGACCTGCTGGGCGAGCTGCTGAACACCTGGTGGCAGCGCATCGGCAACACGCCGGCGGCGGCCATCCACAAGATCATGCTCGCCGAGGTGCGCAACTTCCCCGAGCTGGCACAGTTCTACACCGACGAGGTCGTGGTCCCGGCCGACCGCCTGTTCTGCAGCTGCGTGCAGCGCGGCATCGACCGCGGCGAGTTCCGCCCGCTGCCGCTGCACGAGGTGGCGCATGCGCTGATGGCGCCGGTCATCTTCATGGCCATCCACCGCCATTCCTTCGGTGCCTGCCCGGTGGACGGCGGGGTCGATGTCGACCCGGCGCTGGTGCTGTCCACGCACCTCGATCTCATGCTGCGCGGACTGCAGGTGCGTGCACCGGCACCGCGCCGCAAGGCGCCGCGGTGAGCGCGTACCGGGTTCAGTTCCCGGTCAAGGCGCGGGCCTAGAATTCCGCCCGCTTCGCAACGGCCCCGCCCACCCACTTCGACTGCCAGCCATGAACCTCGAGACCGCCCGCTTCAACATGATCGAGCAGCAGATCCGCCCCTGGGAAGTGCTCGACCAGGCCGTGCTGTCGCTGCTGGCCACGGTGCGCCGCGAGGACTTCCTGCCGCCGGCCCTGCGCGCGCTGGCCTTCGTCGACACCCAGGTGCCGCTGCTGCCCGGCCAGGCCGGCGGCCCGTGCATGCTCGAACCCAAGGTCGAGGCGCGGCTGCTGCAGGAACTGCAGGTGCAGCGCCACGAGAAGGTGCTGGAAATCGGCACCGGCTCGGGCTTCATGTCCGCGCTGCTGGCCCACCGCGCGCAGCATGTCTACACGCTGGAATGCCGGCCGGCGCTGGCGCGCATGGCGCGCGAGAGCCTGCACCGCAACGGCATCGCCAATGCCACCGTGCTCGAAGTCAGCGCCGCCGCCGGCGCGCAGGGCCTGCCGGCCGAGGAGCCCTTCGACGTCATCCTGCTCTCGGGCTCGGTGGCCGAGGTGCCGCCGGCACTGCTGGGCCAGCTCAAGATCGGCGGCCGGCTGGCCGCGGTGGTGGGCGAGGAGCCCATCATGCGGGCCCGCCTGTACACCCGCGTGGGCGAGGCGGCGTGGTCGCAGGCCGACCTCTTCGACACCGTGGCGCCGCGGCTGGATGGCTTTGCCGAGCCGACCCGCTTCCACTTCTGAACGCGCATGGAGTCGCTGCAGGTCGAACAGCTCGCCGACTTCGTCGCCCACGACGCCCAGGCCCTGCTGCTCGACGTGCGCGAGGCCTGGGAAGTGCAGGTCGCGCGCATCGCGCTGCCCGGCGCACGCAGCCTGCACATCCCGATGAACGAGGTGTCGGCGCGGCTGGCCGAGATCGACCCGGCGCAGTCCGTCGTCTGTATCTGTCATCACGGCGCCCGCAGCGCGCAGGTCGTCGCATTCCTGCACCGCCAGGGCTGCCAGCGCGTCTATAACCTCGCCGGCGGTCTGGACGCCTGGTCGCTGCGCGTCGACCCGACCGTTCCCCGCTACTAGGAAGCTCTACGCAACATGCGCCCCTACCGGTACATCGCAGCCGAGGTCCTCAAGCCGCTTGAGAAGGCGGCGGATTGTCTTGGATCGGTCCTGGCGGTCGAAGTGCTGGGTGCCGAGGTCGTTGTACTCGGTGCCGTCGCGCAGCATGTGGAATGCGGCGGTGAGCATCGAGGCGGCCACCGCCAAGATGGCCTTCTTGGCGCCGCGACGGGCTTTGATGCGCAAAAACTGGGCGCGCAGGTAGCTGGTCTTGACGCGCACTGCGGCCCAGGCCGCGGTAACCAGGGTGGTCTTGATCCAAGTGCCGCTCTTGCGCACGCGCGTGGAGCGACGTTTGCCGGCGCTCTCGTCGCTGCGCGGGCACAGGCCTGCCCAGGAGATCAGATGGCCGGCGGTAGGGAAGCGCGACATGTCCACGCCGATCTCCGCCACGACGACGCTGGCCGTCAGGTCAGAGACCCCGGGCATCGTAGTCAGCAGGCGGGTGCGCTCCCGGATCGGCGCCAGCGCTTTTCCCACGGCCGCATCCAGTTCAGCCAGCGTGCGCTGCAGCGCATCGACCACCTGCAGGTGCAGTCGCAGCATCGTGCGGTGGTGCTCGGTGATGCGCCCCCGCAGTGCTTCGCGCAACTCGGCGGCCTTATTGCGCGCCGTGCCTTGCGCCAGCGCGGCCAAGCGCGCCGGGTCGGTCTCGCCAGCCACGATGGCTTCGAGCATGGCGCGACCGCTCTTGCCCAGCACATCCGACAGCACGCTGCCGAGCTTGAGGTTGGCATCTTCCAGCACCTTCTGGATGCGCAGCGAGTGCTGCGAGACCTCCCGCACGAGTTGCTTTCTGGTGCGGGTGAGGTCGCGCAATTGCTGGATGGCCTGCGGTGGCACGAAGCTCGAGCGGATCAGGCCGTGCGCCAGCAGATCGGCGATCCACATCGCGTCGTTGACGTCGGTCTTGCGCCCGGGCACGTTGCGGATGTGCGCGGCGTTGGCCAGCACCAGTTCGAACTCGTCCTCCAGCACGTGCCACACCGGCTTCCAGTACACCCCCGTGGCTTCCATCGCCACATGGGTGCAACTGTGCTCGGCCAGCCAGTCGGCCAGCTTGAGCAACTCGGCGGTGGTGGTGCCGAAGCTGCGCACCTCCTGGTGCATCGGCGGCGAGACGCAGCGCACGCAGGCCACGATGGTGTCCTTGTGCACGTCCAGCCCTGCACATCGCGTGTAGAGCACTTGCATGAGAACCTCCTGGCGGTTGATGAGCGCCGCAGGCAGTCCTCGTCATCGAAATCTACTAGTCGTGCTTCGGGGCGTGACCGCCCGTTGCCACACTTCGGGGTGCTCGCAGGA
>CAIWPS010000046.1 GCA_903914615.1 uncultured beta proteobacterium
CGCCTCGGCGGCCTGGGGCTCTCGTTCGATAGGTGTCGTCATGCCAAAAGACAAGCCAGACGCATGCCAGATTGCTGGGCTCAGAGAAAAACTCTCAGGCTCTCAGCCCGAGCAGCAGCGCATGCGCCGCCAGCACCGCGGCCAGCGCGGCGCCGGGCACGCGCCAGCGCGGCCAGGCGCGGGTGGCGAAAGCGGGCAAGGGGCTCACAGCACAATACTGGCACCCCGGTCCCCCGCCCCGCATCCCCATTGCGGGCGCCCAAACCATGAAGCTCCCAAGCTCACTTCGTTCGCTGCCCTCCAAGGGGGGTGCGCAGTCCCTTCGGAACGGCCGCACAGGACAGCCATGAAGCTCGCCACCCTGAAGGACGGCTCGCGCGACGGCATCCTCGCCGTCGTCTCGCGCGACCTCGCCAGCGCGCATTTCGCCACCGGCATCGCGAGCACGATGCAGCAGCTGCTCGACGACTGGAACTTCATCAGCCCGCAGCTGGAAGACCTGTACGCCACCCTCAACGGCGGCAAGGCCCGCCACGCCTTCGCCTTCGACCCCCGCCACTGTATGGCGCCGCTGCCGCGCGCCTTCCAGTGGGCCGACGGCTCGGCCTACCTGAACCATGTCGAACTGGTGCGCCGCGCCCGCAACGCCGAGGTGCCGGCCAGCTTCTACGAAGACCCGCTGATGTACCAGGGCGGCAGCGACGACTTCCTCGGCCCCTGCGACGACGCCGTCTTCGCCAGCACCGACTGGGGCATCGACTTCGAATCCGAGGTCGCCGTGGTCACCGGCGACGTCGCCATGGGCACCGACGCGCAGGCCGCGCTGGACAGCGTGCGGCTGCTGATGGTGGTCAACGACTGGAGCCTGCGCAACCTCATCCCCGGCGAGCTGGCCAAGGGCTTCGGCTTCCTGCAGGGCAAGCCGGCCACGGCCTTCAGCCCGGTGGCGGTGACGCTGGACGAGGTCGGTCCCGCCTGGCAGGGCGGCCGCCTGCACCTGACGCTGGAAAGCCGCTGGAACGGGCAGCAGGTGGGCCTGACCGAGGCCGGGCCGGAGATGACCTTCCACTTCGGCCAGCTCATCGCCCATGTCGCGAAGACGAGGCGGCTGCGCGCCGGCAGCATCGTCGGCAGCGGCACCGTCAGCAACAAGGACTGGAGCCACGGCTACAGCTGCATCGCCGAGAAGCGCGCCATCGAGACCATCCAGAGCGGCGCGCCGCAGACCGCCTTCATGCAGTTCGGCGACACCATCCGCATCGAGCTGCACGGCGCCGACGGCCACAGCGTCTGCGGCGCCATCGAGCAGCGCGTGGCACCGCTTGCCGCCGCCGCCGCGCCGGCCGGGTGAACGCGCGGCAGCGGTGAACGACATTCCGCACTGGCTCAAGCACCTCACGGTGTGGCTGCTGCTGGGGCTGGCGGTCTTCCTCGGCGTGCAGGCCTTCCAGGCGCGGCAGGCGGCGACGAATTTCGTCATCGACGGCGGCACCGTCGAACTGCGCCGCGGCGCCGACGGCCACTACCACTGGCCGGGCCGCGTCAACGGGCGCGCGGTGGACTTCCTCGTCGACACCGGCGCCACCGGCACCGCCATCCCTGCGGCGCTGGCGCGCGAGCTCGGCCTGCCGAAGGTGGGCCGCGTGCAGTCCAGCACCGCGGGCGGCGTGGTGCAGGGGCAGGTCGTCGTCGGCGCGCTCGAACTGCAGGGCGGCGTGCGCGCCGAGCGCCTGCGCATGGCCGCACTGCCGGCGCTGGAAGGCCCGCTGCTGGGTATGGACGTGCTGGGCCGGCTGGCGCTGCAGCAGCGCGAAGGCGTGCTGCGCATCGACCTGCGCGGCGCGCGCTGAAGCCGCCGCTGCGGCGCCGCGCCTGCAGGCCATCGCGCACCGGCGGCTGTTCATCGCACGGCCGTGCCGGCGCGGCGGCGCGGCGGCTATCGTCCGCGTCCATTGCGGCCGCCCCTGCCGCGCCAACGAACGCCGCCATGCTGAAGATCGAGCAACTCTCGCACGTCTACCCCAACGGCGTGCAGGCCCTGGCCGATGTCTCGCTGGACATCCCCGCCGGCATGTTCGGCCTGCTCGGCCCCAACGGCGCCGGCAAGTCCTCGCTGATGCGCTGCCTGGCCACGCTGCAGGTGCCCAGCAGCGGCGCCATCCGCTTCGGCAGCATCGACGTGCTGCGCCAGCCTGCCGCGCTGCGGGCGCAGCTGGGCTACCTGCCGCAGGACTTCGGCGTCTACCCGCGTGTCTCGGCCGCCGACATGCTGGACCACCTGGCCGTGCTCAAGGGCGTGGCCGGCCGCGGCGAGCGCCGCGACACGGTGGAAGCGCTGCTGCGCCAGGTCAACCTGTGGGACGTGCGCAA
>CAIWPS010000047.1 GCA_903914615.1 uncultured beta proteobacterium
AGCTTCATCAGGTCGACGACGTTGACGACGCGCACCTTCAAGGCCGGCAGGTGCTCGCGCAGCATCGACGTGGCGGCCAGGATCTCCAGCGTCGGCGTGTCGCCGCAGCAGGCCATCACGATGTCGGGTTCGCCGTTCTGATCGCTGCTCGCCCAAGTCCAGATGCCGATGCCCTCGGTGCAGTGCACGACGGCCTCGTCCATCGTAAGCCACTGCGGCAGCGCATGCTTGCCGGCGATGATCACGTTGACGTAGTTGCGGCTGCGCAGGCAATGGTCGGTGACCGAGAGCAGGCAGTTCGCATCGGGTGGCAGGTAGACGCGCACGATGTCGGCCTTCTTGTTGACCACGTGGTCGATGAAGCCCGGGTCCTGGTGCGTGAAGCCGTTGTGGTCCTGCTGCCAGACATGCGAGGCCAGCAGGTAGTTCAGCGACGCGATGGGCCGCCGCCACGGCAGTTCGCGCGTCACCTTCAGCCACTTGGCGTGCTGGCTGAACATCGAATCGACGATGCGGATGAAAGCCTCGTAGCTGTTGAACAGGCCATGCCGGCCGGTCAGCAGGTAGCCTTCCAGCCAGCCCTCGCACTGGTGTTCGCTGAGCATCGAGTCCAGCACCTGACCTTCGCGTGCCAGGAACTCGTCGTTGGCAAGCAGCTCGGCATCCCATTGGCGGCTGGTCACCTCGAAGACGGCACCGAGCAGATTGGAGACGGTCTCATCGGGCCCGAAGATGCGGAAGTTGCGCTGGTCCTGATTGAGCTTGGCCACGTCGCGCAGGAAGGCACCCAGCACGAGCGTGTCCTGCCCCTGGGTGCCGCCGGGTGCTGCGACCTGCAGGCCGTAGCCGCGAAAATCGGGCAGTTGCAGCTCGCGCAGCAGCAAGCCGCCGTTGGCGTGCGGGTTGGAGCCCATGCGGCGCTCGCCCTTCGGTGCCAATTCGGCGAGTTCGGGCAGCAGCCGGCCGGCCTTGTCGAACAACTCATCCGGCTTGTAGCTCTTCATCCAGGTCCCGAGCAGCTTGACGTGCTCAGGGAAGGCAGGGCTGACCAGCAGGGGCACCTGGTGCGATCGGAAGGTGTTCTCGATCTGCACACCGTCCACGGTCTTCGGGCCGGTCCAGCCCTTGGGCGAACGCAGCACGATCATCGGCCAGCGCGGTCGCGTGGTCACGTCACGATTGCGGGCATCGTCCTGGATCTGCTGGATGTGTTCGATGGCGCGGTCGGTCGCAGCCGCCATCAGCTGGTGCATCGTCAGCGGGTCGTCGCCTTCGACGAAGATCGGCGTCCAGCCGCAGCCGATGAAGAAGTGTTCGAGATCTTCATGGCCGATGCGCGCCAGCACGGTGGGATTGCTGATCTTGAAACCGTTCAGGTGCAGGATCGGCAGCACGGCGCCGTCGGTGACCGGGTCGAGCAGCTTGTTGGACTGCCAGGCCGTGGCCAGCGGGCCGGTCTCGGCCTCGCCGTCGCCAATCACGCAGGCGACGATCAAGCCAGGGTTGTCGAAGGCAGCGCCGAAGGCGTGGCTGAGCGAATAGCCGAGCTCGCCGCCTTCGTTGATCGAACCCGGCGTCGTCGGCGCCACGTGGCTGGAAATGCCACCCGGAAACGAGAACTGCTTGAACAGCTTCTTCATCCCGGCCAGGTCTTGCGTCACGCTCGGATAGACCTCGCTCCAGGTGCCTTCGAGGTACACATTGCCCACCAGCGCGGCGCCGCCATGCCCCGGGCCGGAGACATAGAACATGTTCAGGTCGTACTTCTGGATCGCGCGGTTCAGATGCACGTAGATGAAGTTCTGCCCCGGCACCGTGCCCCAGTGCCCGACCACGAGCGGCTTGATGTGCGCCAGGGTCAGCGGTTCGCGCAGCAAGGGGTTGTCGTACAAGTAGAGCTGCCCCACCGACAGGTAGTTGGCGGCCCGCCAGTACGCATCCATCTTGTAGAGCAGGTCGGGAGTCAGGGTTTCGGTCTTCATGGTTCAGGGTTCCCGGTGTTCGATGGCCCGCAACTTGGCCAGCCTGCGTTGGTGGCGCGGAGCGCCCGAGAAGCGGGCGTTGAGGAAGACATGCACCAGGTCCAGCGCCAGCCCGGTGCCGATGACAGTGCCACCCAGGCAGGCCACGTTCATGTCGTCGTCTTCCACGCCTTGGTGAGCCGAGAAGACGTCGTGGAACAGACCCGCACGGACGCCGGCGAACTTGTTGGCGGCGATGGACACACCAATGCCGCTGCCGCACAAGGCGATGCCGCGCAACAGTTCGCCTTTGGCGATGGCCTGTGCCAGCGGGATGACGAAGTCGGGGTAGTCGTCCGAGGGATCCAAGTCGTGCGCGCCGAAGTCCACCACCTCGCATCCGCAGGCGCGCAGGGAACGCACGAGTTCGGTCTTGAGCGCAAAGCCACCGTGATCGGCCGCGATGCCGACTTGCGGCGTCATGCCGGACGCATCCGCAACGTGCCGGCCCACCCGGCGGGCTCGATCATCGGAGTGTCTGGTCTTTTGGCGGCGCAGACGACGCGAAGCCAGGCTGTAGCGAGTGCAGAACGAGCACCTTCGTCCTCGCTGAATGACTGGATGGACCCGCTGAACCGGAAGTCGGCCGGTAAGGGCTCGCACCGCCTTCGTTGTCCCATCTCGACAGTGCGAGCCAGCGCATGTGCG
>CAIWPS010000048.1 GCA_903914615.1 uncultured beta proteobacterium
GATCGGGCCAGGTGACGATCGATCACAGTTTCGACCGGCTGGCGATCGCGTCGGGAAACAGCCTTTGGTACTGGAGTTCGTCCATCGGCCTGGTGCAGGTCACGGACCCGAATGTCGGGGTAGTCATCGATGTCGTTTGGCTGGGCGGTTACTACGTGGTGACGGATGGCATTAGCGTAGTCGCTACAAACCTGGATTCACCCACGACTGCTTCACCGTTGTCATATGGGTCGGCCGAAGAGGATCCGAACCCCATTTATGCCGTAAATCGGCTGCGCGGAGAACTCTATGTATTCACGCGCTACACCATCCAGGTGTTCCAAAACATAGGCGCAACTCAGACCGGATCGCAGCAGCAAAGCTTCCCTTTTCAGGTGCTCGATTCCGCCACGGTGCCGCGCGGCGTCCTGGGCACGCACACGTACTGCCCGACCAGCGACAGTTTCTTTTTCCTGGGGTCGGCCCCGAAAGAATCGCCGTCTTTTTTCATCATGGTGCCGGGCGACAGTCAGAAGGTGGCCACGCGCGAAATCGAGACGATCCTGCAGGGCTACACCGACGCGCAACTGGCCGGCGTGGTCTGCGAGCGCATCACGACGAAAGCCCACGAGTGGGTTTTCGTGCACCTGCCCGATCAGTGCTTGGTCTACGACCTGACGGGCTCCGAAGTGGCACAGGATCAGCTCTGGCACATCCGCGACAGCGGCACGTTCGACGGCGTTTCGACCTACCGCGCTCGGAACTGGCAATGGTGCTACGACCAGTGGAACGTCGAGGATCCGACTTCGACCGCGCTGGGCTACGCCGACCCAACGACCTCGGCGCATTGGGGGCAGTCCATCGCCTGGGAACTGCTCACGCCGGTGATCTACGACGAGGGCCAGGACGCGATCATCCACAACCTGGAGCTGGTCGCGCTGCCGGGCCGCGTTGCGTTTGGGTCTTCGCCGGTCATCTGGACTTCGTACAGCTACGACGGCGAGACCTGGAGCCTGGAGCGCAGCATCAACGCCGGGGGGCAAGGCGACCGCACGCGCCGGCTGGCGTGGCGCCGGCAAGGCCGCACCCGGAACTATCGCATCCAGCGGTTCCGCGGCAACTCCGATGCACACATCCCGCTGATCCGCCTAGAGGCGGATATAGAACCGCTGTTCACGCAGGCGCTCGATGGTCGCCCAGACTAGCGCCATCAGCGCACCCCTGGCGCGCGCAGAACTCTCCAAGGTCTTCCAGAACCCTCGGGTTCGCGCGGAGTTCGAGAACCTGTTCTCCGATGTCTCCGGGACGCTGCCCAACGCGATCAACGCCATCCTGGCGAACGCCGTTTTTCAGGAGCAGATCACCGGCGACACCACGGGAGCGACCGATTCGTCCGCAACGCTGGAGGCGGCTGCCGGCCCGAGCGGGACGCTGCAGCAGTCCGGGTTTTTCAACGCCGACTTCGTGGTTTCGGGCACGTACCTGCTCAGCAACACCGTCGACCTGTCGCCCGATGTCAACCTTGACATGGACGGCCGGGGCCAGGTCATCCTCGTTCCCGGCAACAACCTGCCGGC
>CAIWPS010000049.1 GCA_903914615.1 uncultured beta proteobacterium
CGCGTTCCTCGAAGGACTTGTCCAGCTCCATCTTGCCGACCACGCTGCGCAGTGTGGACTGCGCCAGTTGCGTGATGGCGATGATGTAGTCGCTGCTGCCGTAGCTGGCGCGCATCGGGTCCGTGACCTGGAAATACAGGATGCCGTCGACCTGCAGCTGGGTGTTGTCGCGCGTGATGCAGACCTGGCTGGGCACGTCCAGCGGCACTTCCTTCAGCGAATGCTTATAGGCGACGCGGTCGACGAAGGGGAAGACGAAGCTCAGGCCCGGGGTCAGCGTGCGGTCGTACTTGCCCAGCCGCTCGACCACCCAGGCATGCTGCTGCGGCACGATGGCCAGGCTGCGGACGATGAAGACGATGGCGATGATGGCCAGGACGATGGCGATTTCCATGGGGAACCTTGTGGGGGACTTCAGCGGGGAGGGGCCGGGGCGACGCGCAGCGCGCTGCCCTGCATGGCCACGACGACATGCTCGCCGGGCGCCGGCGTGCCGGGGCCGGCGAACTGCACCGTCCACAGCGCGCCGCGGTAGTGCACGCGGGCCGAGCCGTCGGCGGCCCAATGCGGCACCTGCAGCGTCTGGCCGATGTCGAGGTTGACGTCGCGGTTGCGGTCGGCCGCAGCGGCGCGGGGCCTGCGGCGGCGCACGACATAGCAGACCAGCACCGCACCGATGCCGACCACCGCCGCCGCCGTGACCTGCGCCGCCTGCGGCAACGCCATGTGCGCGGCGACCGCGCCGGCACCGCAGCCCAGCGCCAGCATCAGCAGGTAGAAGGTGCCTGTGACGAGCTCGGCCGCGACCAGCGTGCCGAAGCAGAGCCACCAGAGGATGGGGGCGCTGAAGATCAGGTTGGAGCCCATGTGGCGGTGTGCGGCGGTGTGCTTCGTAGGGTTGGTGGCGGGGGCAGTGTAGCCACCTGCACGCTGCGCAGGCATGCCTCTACACTTCGCCCTCTTTTCGCTTCTGCCCCGAGGCCGCGCCGATGCTCCGCTTCCGCTTTCCCATCGTCATCATCGACGAGGACTACCGTTCCGAGAACACCTCGGGCTTCGGCATCCGCGCGCTCGCCCAGGCCATCGAGAAGGAGGGCTTCGAGGTGCTGGGCGCCACGAGCTACGGCGACCTGAGCCAGTTCGCGCAGCAGCAAAGCCGCGCGAGTGCGTTCATTCTCTCGATCGACGACAACGAGTTCACGCCCGGCCCCGAGCTCGACCCCGCGGTCCTGAGCCTGCGCAAGTTCATCGAGGAAATCCGCTTCAAGAACGCCGACATCCCGATCTACATCTACGGCGAGACGCGCACCAGCCAGCACATCCCCAACGACATCCTGCGCGAGCTGCACGGCTTCATCCACATGTTCGAGGACACGCCGGAGTTCGTCGCCCGGCACATCATCCGCGAGGCCCGCAGCTACCTCGACGGCCTGGCGCCGCCCTTCTTCAAGGCGCTGATGGACTACGCGCAGGACGGCTCGTATTCCTGGCACTGCCCCGGGCACTCCGGCGGCGTGGCCTTCCTGAAGAGCCCGGTCGGGCAGATGTTCCACCAGTTCTTCGGCGAGAACATGCTGCGTGCCGACGTCTGCAACGCGGTCGAGGAACTCGGCCAGCTGCTCGACCACAGCGGCCCGGTGCTGCAGAGCGAGCGCAACGCGGCGCGCATCTTCAACGCCGACCACTGCTTCTTCGTCACCAACGGCACCAGCACCAGCAACAAGATGGTCTGGCACCACACGGTGGCGCCGGGCGACGTGGTGGTGGTCGACCGCAACTGCCACGTCAGCGTGCTGCACAGCATCATCATGACCGGCGCCGTGCCGGTCTTCCTGACGCCGACGCGCAACCAGTACGGCATCATCGGCCCGATCCCGCAGAGCGAGTTCGAGCCCGAGGCGATACGCCGCAAGATCGCCGCCCACCCGCTGCTCGCCGGCATCGACGCCTCGCAGGTCAAGCCGCGCATCCTGACGCTGACGCAGAGCACCTACGACGGCGTGCTCTACAACACCGAGACCATCAAGCACGCGCTGGACGGCTACATCGACGTGCTGCACTTCGACGAAGCCTGGCTGCCGCACGCCGCCTTCCACAAGTTCTACGGCACCTTCCACTCGATGGGCAAGAACCGTCCGCGGCCCAAGGACCAGCTCGTCTTCGCGACGCAGAGCACGCACAAGCTGCTGGCCGGCATCAGCCAGGCCAGCCAGGTGCTGGTGCAGGACGCGACCGAGCGCAAGCTCGACCGCCACCTCTTCAACGAGGCCTACCTGATGCACACCAGCACCAGCCCGCAATACGCGATCATCGCCAGCTGCGACGTCGCCGCGGCGATGATGGAAGCGCCCGGCGGGCCGGCCCTGGTGGAGGAAAGCATCAGCGAATCGCTGGACTTCCGCCGCGCCATGCGCAAGGTCGACAAGGACTTCGGCAAGGACTGGTGGTTCCAGGTCTGGGGGCCCGACAAGCTGGCCACCGAGGGCATCGGCCGCTCGGCCGACTGGGTGCTCAAGGCGGGCGACAAGTGGCACGGCTTCGGCGAGCTCGCGCCCGGCTTCAACCTGCTCGACCCCATCAAGTGCACCCTCATCACGCCGGGGCTGGACCTGTCGGGCAAGTTCGCCAAGACCGGCATCCCGGCGGCCATCGTCACCAAGTTCCTGGTCGAGCACGGCGTCGTCGTCGAGAAGACGGGCCTGTACTCGTTCTTCATCATGTTCACGATCGGCATCACCAAGGGGCGCTGGAACACGCTGCTCACGGCGCTGCAGCAGTTCCCGGACGACTACGACCGCAACCAGCCGCGGGGGCGGATCGTGCCGGAGTTTTGTGCCGTGCACCCGCGCGACGAGCG
>CAIWPS010000050.1 GCA_903914615.1 uncultured beta proteobacterium
CGGGGGCGATGTTGAAGTCGCCCATCAGCACGAGTTGCGGGTGCGCGGCCAGCTCGCTCTTTACCCAGTCCTGCAGCGCGGCCAGCCAGCGCATCTTGTAGACGAACTTGTCGCTGTCGGGGGCCTGGCCGTTGGGGAAGTAGGCGCCGATGGTGCGCACCGGCCCGAGCGGGCCGGCCACCGTGGCGGCGATGACGCGTGCCTGTTCGTCTTCGAAGCCGGGGATGTTGCGCAGCGTGTCGTCGGCGCCGCCGCGGCTGAGCAGGGCCACGCCGTTGTAGGTCTTCTGGCCGTGGAACTGCACGGCATAGCCGGCGGCCTCGATCTCGGCACGCGGGAACTTGTCGTCGGTGAGCTTGGTTTCCTGCAGCACCAGCGCGTCGACGGGGTTCTGCGCCAGCCAGTCCAGCACCTGCGGCAGGCGCACGGCGAGGGAGTTGACGTTCCAGGTGGCGAGTCGCATGGTTCCGGGATTTCTAGGTGAATCGACAGCTTGCTGATCTGGTGCGCAGCCTGGCCACGCCTGCGGCCGCACCGAACGTCGCTGCATCTCCAGCATTGTGCGTCGCTCGGCAAGCCGGGGGCGACGGTCGAAGCTGTGAACGGAGAATCACAGCGTCTCACAAGGTCACTGGGGACCGGGGTGATGGGTGGCAAGCCCGGTGTGTGGGGCGATGGGCTTCCTCAGGTGATCACGCTCGGTACCTCGCGCCCCGTGCGTTGGCGGATGCCCGCCACGCGGTCGGCCAGGGCGATGAGATCGGCGAGCGCTTCCTGCGTGTCGAGGCCGTGGCGCGCAGCGTCGCCCTCGAAGCGTTCGATGTAGACCCGCAGCGTCGCACCCGAGGTGCCCGTTCCCGAGAGCCGGTAGACGATGCGCGAGCCGTCGGCGAAGACGATGCGCAGGCCCTGGTGCTTCGACACGCTGGCGTCGATGGGGTCGAGGTAGCTGAAGTCGTCGGCGATGACCACCGGGCGGCCGTCGAGCGTGGCGCCCGCCAGCGTCGGCAGTTGCGCAGCGACGGCCTGCATCAGGGCCTGGGCGGCGGCACTGTCGACGTCTTCGTAGTCGTGGCGCGTGTAGTAGTTGCGGCCGTAGCGCGCCCAGTGTTCGTGCGCGACCTGCGCCACGCTCTGCCGGCGCACGGCCAGGACGTTCAGCCACAGCAGCACGGCCCAGATGCCGTCCTTCTCGCGCACATGGTCGCTGCCGGTGCCTGCGCTTTCTTCGCCGCACAGCGTCACCTTGCCGGCGTCGAGCAGGTTGCCGAAGAACTTCCAGCCGGTGGGCGTCTCGTAGCAGGGCACGCCCAGCGCCTGCGCCACGCGGTCGGCGGCGCCGCTGGTGGGCATGGACCGCGCGATGCCGACGATGCCCTTGGCGTAGGCCGGCGCCAGATGCGCGTTGGCGGCCAGCATGGCCAGCGAATCCGACGGTGCCACGAAGAGGCCGCGGCCGATGATGAGGTTGCGGTCGCCGTCGCCGTCGGAGGCCGCACCCAGGTCCGGCGCCTGCGGCGACATCATCAGGTCGTACAGCTCCCTGGCGTGCACCAGGTTCGGGTCGGGGTGGTGGCCGCCGAAGTCGGGCAGCGGCGTGCCGTGGCGCACCGTGCCGGGCGCGGCGCCGAGTTCGCGCTCGAAGATGGCGTGGGCATAGGGCCCGGTGACCGCGTGCATGGCGTCGAAGGCCAGCGTGAAGCCGGATGCGAACAGGCGTTGCAGCGCGTCGAAGTCGAACAGCCGCCGCATCAGCGCCAGGTAGTCGGCCACCGGGTCGATGACGTGGACGGACATGCCTTCGACCTGGGTGGTGCCGATGCGCCCGAGGTCGATGTCCGGCGTGTCGGTGCTGCGGTAGGCGGTGATCTTCAGCGTGCAGGCGTAGATGGCGTCGGTGACCTTCTCGGCCGCCGGTCCGCCGTTGGCACCGTTGAACTTGATGCCGAAATCCCCGTCGGGGCCGCCCGGGTTGTGGCTGGCCGACAGGATGAGCCCGCCGAAGGCATGGTGCTGGCGGATCACGCAGCTCGCCGCAGGCGTCGACAGGATGCCGCCTTGCCCGACCAGCACGCGGCCGAAGCCATTCGCCGCCGCCATGCGGATGACGGTCTGGATGGCCTGCAGGTTGTAGTAGCGGCCGTCGCCGCCCACCACCAGCGTCAGGCCGCCCAAGCCGCCTTGCGGGCGCACCGCATCGAACACCGACTGCACGAAGTTCGGCAGGTAGTTGCCGGCGGCGAATTCGGTCACCTTCTTGCGCAGGCCGCTGGTGCCGGGCTTCATGCCGGCGATGGGTGCCGTGGGCAGGGTCTGGATCATCGGGGGCCCCAGGGTTTTACATGGCGTCGATCATCGCTTGCGTGATCAGGCACACGCCGCGCTCGGTGCGGCGGAAGCGGCTGGCGTCGAGCGCCGCGTCTTCGCCTACCACGAGGCCCTCGGGGACGACGACGCCGCGGTCGATCACCACCTTCTTCAGGCGCACGTGCCGGCCGATGCGTGCATGCGGCAGGATCACGGCTTCTTCGATCTGGGAATACGAACTCGTGCGCACACCGGTGAACAGCAGCGATTGTCGCAACTCCGTCCCCGAGACGATGCAACCGCCCGAGACCAGCGACGAGATCGCATGGCCGCGGCGCGTGGCTTCGTCGTGCACGAACTTCGCCGGCGCGACCAGTTCGCTGTAGGTCCAGATCGGCCACTCGGTGTCGTACAGGTCCAGCGCCGGCGTCACGGCGGTGAGGTCGATGTTCGATTCCCAGTAGGCGTCCACCGTGCCCACGTCGCGCCAGTAGGCCTCGGCTTCCTCGTGCGACTTCACGCACGAGGCGCTGAAGCGGTGCGCCACGGCCTTGCCGTGGGCCACCACGTAGGGCACCAGGTTCTTGCCGAAGTCATGGTCCGATGCCGGGTCCGCGGCATCGCGCTTCAGCAGCTCGAACAGGTAGTGGGTGTTGAAGACATAGATGCCCATCGAGGCCAGCGCCAGCTCGGGTCGGCCGGGCACGCCTGGCGGGTCGGCGGGCTTCTCGATGAAGTTCTTGATGATGTCGTTCTCGTCGACATGCATCACGCCGAAACCGGTGGCCTCCATGCGCGGCACTTCCAGGCAACCCAGCGTGACGTCGGCGCCGGACTCGACATGCTGCTGCAGCATCACCTCGTAGTCCATCTTGTAGATGTGGTCGCCGGCCAGCACCACCATGTACCTGGGCGCATAACTCTCGACGATGTCGATGTTCTGGAACACCGCGTCGGCCGTGCCGCTGTACCAGGCGTCTTCCGACACGCGCTGGCTCGCCGGCAGGATGTCGAAGCTCTCGTTGCGTTCAGCACGCAGGAAGGTCCAGCCGCGCGTGAGGTGGCGGATCAGGCTGTGGGCCTTGTACTGGGTGGCCACGCCGATGCGGCGGATGCCGGAGTTCAAGGCGTTGCTCAGCGCGAAGTCGATGATGCGGGTCTTGCCCCCGAAGTAGACGCCTGGCTTGGCGCGGCGGTCGGTCAGTTCCAGCAGCCGGCTGCCGCGGCCGCCGGCGAGGACGAAGGCCATGGTGTCGCGCGAAAGGCGCGAATTTCTCTGCGCGGGGGTCATGGGTTCTCCTTGCGGGTCCGGTCCGGCGGGCTGGCCGTGGCAATCGCACGAAGCGGGATCTGCCTTGCCGTGTCTGGGGCCGTGGCGGTCCGCTTCAGGCCATGGCGCGGATTATTGAAAGCGCTTTCAAAGTGCGCCACAGGGTTCTACCCGGGTGCCGCGCGGCCTTGACATGAGCTGGCCTGGCGCGGCCGCGGCTGCGGGACGCGGTTCACCTCAGCGTCCCGAGGGGTGGGATCAGGACACTGCTTGCCCGATCTCGAAGTTCGCCAGCTTTTCCAGCGCCTTGACCATCGCCGAATGGTCCCAGGCCCGGCCGCCATGGGCGACGCAACTGTTGAACAGCTCTTGCGCCGTGGCCGTGTTGGGCAGCGACACGCCCAGGGCGCGGGCGCTGGACAGCGCCAGGTTCAGGTCCTTCTGGTGCAGCTCGATGCGAAAGCCCGGGTCGAAGGTGCGCTTGACCATGCGTTCGCCATGCACCTCCAGGATCTTGCTCGACGCGAAGCCGCCCATCAGCGCCTGGCGCACGCGCGCCGGGTCGGCGCCGGCCTTGGCGGCGAACAGCAGCGCCTCCGCCACGGCCTCGATATTCAGCGCCACGATGATCTGGTTGGCCACCTTGGCCGTCTGCCCGTCGCCGTTGCCGCCCACCCGGGTGATGTTCTTGCCCATCAGCTCGAACAGCGGCCTGACGCGCTCGAACGCGGCCTCGGGCCCGCCGACCATGATCGACAGCGTGGCGTTCTTCGCGCCCACTTCGCCGCCCGAGACCGGCGCGTCCAGGTAGTCGCAGCCGAGCGTGTTGATCCTTTGTGCGAATGCCTTGGTGGCGATGGGCGAGATCGAGCTCATGTCGACCACCACCTTGCCCTTGCCCAGGCCGGCAGCGATGCCGTTGTCGGCAAACAGCGCGGCCTCGACGTCGGGCGTGTCGGGCACCATCGTGATGATGATGTCCGCACGCTCGGCGACGCCGCGTGCGCTCAGGCACTTGGTGGCACTGCTCTCGGCGATCGCCGCCGGCAACTTGCCCCGCGTGTAGACGAAGAGCTGATGGCCGGCCTTGATGAG
Organism: uncultured beta proteobacterium; assembly: GCA_903914615.1. Taxonomy (GTDB): domain Bacteria; phylum Pseudomonadota; class Gammaproteobacteria; order Burkholderiales; family Burkholderiaceae_C; genus Rubrivivax. The sequence goes on from CAIWPS010000050.1 coordinate 4,673, forward strand.
CTGCCCGGCCATGGGCGCGCCCATGATGCCCAGGCCGACGAAGCCGATCTTGAGAGGTGATGAAGTCATGTCATTCCTGGTGGGGGTGGGGGTCAGCGCATCACCTGCTGCAGCCAGCCCAGACCGGCCTGGGTCGTGGTGGCAGGCTTGTATTCGCAGCCGATCCAGCCGTCGTAGCCGATGCGGTCGAGGTGCGCGAACAGGAAGGGGTAGTTGATTTCCCCCGTGCCGGGCTCGTGGCGCCCCGGGTTGTCGGCCAGCTGGATGTGGCCGATGCGCGGCAGGTAGGTCTGCACCGTGGCCGCCAGTTCACCTTCCGTGCGCTGGGCGTGATAGAGGTCGTACTGGATGAAAGCGTTGTCGGCGCCGACCTCGGCCAGGATGCCTGCAGCCTGCGCGGTGCGGTTCAGATAGAAGCCCGGAATGTCGAAGGTGTTGATCGGCTCGATCAGCAGCCTCAGGCCGGCAGACCTGAGTGCGCTGGCGGCATGGCGCAGGTTCTCGACGAAGGTGGCGCGCAGCACTTCTTCGGCCACGCCGGCGGGTGCCTTGCCGGCCAGGCAGTTGAGCTGCCTGACGCCCAGCGCCCGGGCATAGGCCATGGCCTGGCCGACACCGGCGCGAAACTCGCTGACCCGGTCGGGGTGGCAGGCGATGCCGCGCTCGCCGGCGTCCCAGTCGCCGGCCGGCAGGTTGTGCAGGATCAGCGTCAGGCCGTTGTCGTCGAGCTTGCGCTTGATGTCCCCGGCTTCGAACGCATACGGGAAGAGGAACTCGACGGCCTTGAAGCCGGCCTTGGCGGCCGCCTCGAAGCGATCGAGAAAGGGAAGCTCGGTGAACATCATCGTGAGGTTCGCGGCGAAACGGGGCATGTCTGGCTCCAGTGTTCTTGTCGATGAGGCGGGTCCTGTCTGCTATTCCAGCAGCCCTGCCATCTCCAGGCCCTGCCGGCCCTCGGGGTGCCGGCAGTCGATGTCCTCGAACTCGTTGATCTTGTCGATCTCGGTGCCCATGGCGATGTTGGTCACCTTCTCCAGGATCACCTCCACGACCACCGGCACGCGGTACCTGTCGGCCAGGGCGCGCGCCTCGACCAGGGCGCCCTCGAGCTTCTCGGGGTCGGTCACGCGCAGGCTCCTGCAGCCCAGGCCCTGCACCACGGCCTGGTGGTCGACGCCATAGCTCTGCAGCGTGGCGTCATCGACGTTCTGGTTCTCGAAGGCCAGCTGCACGCAGAAGTCCATCTCGAAGCCGCGCTGGCTCTGGCGGATGAGGCCGAGGTAGCTGTTGTTCACCAGCACATGCACATAGGGCAGGCGGAACTGCGCCCCCACGGCCAGCTCCTCGACCATGAACTGGAAGTCGTAGTCGCCCGACAAGGCCACCACCTGGCGCGTGGGGTCGGCCGCCACCACGCCCAGCGCGGCGGGCATGGTCCAGCCCAGCGGGCCGGCCTGGCCGCAGTTGATCCACTGCCGCGGACCGAAGACGTTCAGGAACTGCGCCCCGGCAATCTGGCTCAGGCCGATGGTGGTGACGTAGATGGTGTCGCGCGGCAGCACCTTGTTCATCTCTTCGTACACCCGCATCGGCTTGATCGGCGTCTCGGTGTAGTGGGTCTTGCGGTGCATCAGCTTCTTGCGCTCGGCGCAGCGGCTGGACCAGTCGAGGAAGGACTTCAGGGTGCCCGCCGCC
>CAIWPS010000051.1 GCA_903914615.1 uncultured beta proteobacterium
GCGGCGTTGGCGGTGTCGGCATCGGCCCAGCGCAGCAGGCCCAGCACCAGGCAGGCCTGCAGGAAGCGGCGCAGGTCGATGACGGCGACGCGGGCCTGGCGGCGCAGCTCCGAGGGCGATACCGGGCCGGTGGCGAGCCGGCGTGCCATCTCCAGGTGCCGCGGCAGCCGCGTGTAGCCCTCGATCGCCGGGCCGGTCACGGTCCGCAGCGGGTGGTGCCACCAGTCCGGCGGCGCCCCCAGCAGATCGAAGCCGCCGGCGGCAAGCCCCAGGTCCCACAGCGTGGCGTCGAGCTCGCGCACGGTCGCGTCGGCGCCCGGCTTGGCCCCCGGCGCCGGCTGTGGCAGTTCGCGGCGCAGCCGCAGGTGCTGCAGCGCCAGCGGGTCGAACCAGACCAGGCCGGCGCGGAAGTCGAAGCGCAGGTTGGCCTGCGGGCCGTAGCTGGCCAGCAGCGGCGGCGCGGCTTCGTCGCGCAGGCCGGCCAGCGCCAGGCGCAGCACCTCGCGCTGGCCCTGTTCCATTTCTTCTGCCATCAGCTGCGCTGCGTCGAGGGTGGTGTCGAAGCCCGAATCCCAGGTCGTGCCCGGCGCGGGAGGTGGCGGCGGCGCGCCGGCGGCGGCCAGCCGCGTGGCACGGCGGCGCACCACGGCCAGGGCCTGCAGCTGGTGCAGCAGCTCGCGCTGGCGGCGCTCGAAGCGCTCGGCCGTGCTCAGCAGCCTTTCGTCGTCACGGTGCAGGCCGCTCAGGGTGACCACCGGCCGCCCTTCGCTGAAGGCCTCGATGAGCTGCGGCGACATGCGCGAGGTGAAGTCGACGTCGACGAGCACGATCTCGCCGCCATGGCTCCGCAGTTCGAAGTCCACGCCCAGCGCCTGCCCGACCTTGTCGAGCAGCGCCTGCACGGTGGCGACGTCGCGGTCGGCCAGCACCAGGTGCTGCAGCGCGATCGGCCGTGCCGGTTCCGCGGCCCGGCCCAGGCGGGCCTTCAATGCTTTCCAGATCGCCGTCGTGCTCATGTGCTGCCCCTTCACGTGCCTGTCATCGACAGTCGCAACGTTAGGGATCGGCGCCGCGCGCGAACATCCAGCCGGCCCTGAAACCGCGGCGGCGCGAACCCCGGTTCAGGGCTCAGGGATTCCCTGATCGGCGCTGCCGCGCCGCGACCGCGCGGCGGCTCAGGCCGGCAGTTCGAGTTCGAACAGCGCGCCGCCTTCGGGGCCCTGGCTGGCCAGCAGGCGGCCGCCGTGGCGGCGCGCCACGCGCTGCACGAAGAGCAGGCCCAGGCCGACGCCGCGCGCATCGCGCACCGCGGCGCCCTGGTCGCCGCGCGCCAGCTGCGCCAGCTGCGGCGCGCTCAGGCCCGTGCCCTGGTCGCGCACCTGCAGGTGCAGGCGCTCGTCGGCGAGGGTGGCGCGCACGGCCACCGTGCCGCCGCGCGGGCTGTGCTTGATGGCGTTGGAGACCAGGTTGGCCAGCGCCCGCGCCGTCAGCAGGCGGTCGAGCACGGCGCGCGCGCCCGGCGCCGGCGCCTCCACCTGCAGCACCACCTCGGCCGCCGCGGCCTGCGCGCGCAGGTCGGCCAGGGCCTCGTCCAGCAGCTCGGCCAGCGCCACCGGCGCGCGCTGCAGCGGCTGCGACTGCGCCTGCGCCGCGCGCACGAAGTCCTCGGACAGTTCCAGCGTGCGCGCCGCCAGCCGCCGCAGCTCGCGCAGCAGCTCGAAGGCCTCGGTCTGGGTGCGGCCCTGCAGCTGCAGGTCGGCCAGCAGCACGATGGCGCTGGCCGGCGAGCGCAGGTCGTGCGAGACGAAGGCCAGCACCTCTTCGCGCTCGCGCTGCGCCTGCTTGACGGGCTCGACGTCGGCCACCGTGACGACGAGCCGGCGCTGGCCCTGCAGGTCGACCGCGGCCACCTGCACCACGTAGTCGCCGCCGCCGCCCAGGCGGCCTTCGACCGCCACGCCGGCGTCGCCCGCGCCCAGCGCCGCGATCGCCGCCGCCCAGTCGCAGGGCGCGGCGGTGGTGAACTCGCCCAGCAGGCGCAGCAGGTCCAGGCCCTGCAGCTCCGCGGCGGCCTCGACGTCGAACAGCGCCGCCGCCTTGGCGTTGGCCAGCAGCACATGGTGGTCGGCGTCGGCGACCAGCATCGCCGTGGGCATGGCCGCCAGCGTGTCGGCCAGGAAGCGGCGCGCCTGCCGCACCAGCGCACCGGCGCTCTGCAGCGTGCGCAGGCGCTGGCCGATGATGTCGCCGATGGCGTTGAAGCGCCGGCGCAGGCCCGCCGCCGGTGCGCCGCCCACCAGCGGGTCGTCGGCGAGGCGGGCGATCTCCTTGTCCAGCCCGGCCAGTGCGCGTTCCAGCCGGCGCCAGCTCCACAGCGGGTAGGCCAGCACGGCGGCCAGTGCATAGGGCACCGGCGTCACCCACAGGCCGAAGCGCAGTGCCAGCAGGCTGGCGGCGCCGGCCAGCGGCACCGAGACCAGCGCCGTCGGCAGCGCGACGCGCGGCCCGGCGACGGCGAAGGCCAGCACCAGCAGCGCCAGCAGCGCCGCCGAGACCGCCGCCACCGCGCCCGGAGCCAGCGTGCGCAGGGTGTCGCCGCACTTCAGCGTGTACAGCGTGTTGGCCAGCACCTCGACGCCGGGCATGGCCTCGTGGCGGCCGTTCACCGGCGTGGCCAGGGTGTCGCCCAGGCCCTGCGCCGTCATGCCCACGAGCACGTAGCGGCCGGCCAGGCGCGACGCCGGCACGCGCCCGCGCAGCACGTCGACATAGGGGATGCGCTCGATGGTGCCCGGCGGCCCGGCGTAGCGGATGAGCAGGCGGCCGTCGCGTTCCCAGTCGCTGCGCGCGGCGATGGGGTCCAGGCCGGCATCGGCCGGCAGGCCCGGGTGCACCGGCTCGCCCGCCGCCTGCAGCAGTGCCAGCGCCAGGTGCGGCAGGCGGTCCGCCGTCGGGCCGGCGTGCAGGAAGGCCACGCGCAGCACGCCGTCGCCGTCCACCGGCGCTTCGGCGGTGCCGAGCCGCGCCGCCGCGCGCAGCGCCGGCACCGGCGGCACCCACACCCGTGTGCCGTCGGGCATCGGCTGCCACGACGCGGGCAGCACCACCGGCGCTGCGTGCGTCAGCGCAGCGGCCAGCAGGCGGTCTTCCTGCGGGTCGGGGTCGGGCTCGCTGAGCAGCAGGTCCAGCGCCACGGCGCGCGGCCGCGCCGCGGCCAGCCGTTCCAGCAGCGTGGCGTGGACGGCGCGGCGCCAGGGCCAGCGGCCGATGGCGTCGACGCTGTCGTCGTCGATGGCGACGATGACGATGTCGGCCGGTGGCGGTCGCGTCCACAGCGACAGGCCGAGGTCGTAGACCAGCCGGTCCAGCCGCCAGGCCCAGCCGTCCAGGGCCAGGGTGCAGGCCACGGCGGCGACGACGGCGGCGATGGCGATCTCGTCGCGCCAGCGGCGCAGCGGCGCGGCGCGGCGCGCCAGGCGCATCAGGGCACCAGGTTGACCGTGTCGTCGGCGGCGCGCACGCAGCCGCCGCTGCCATCGCGCAGGCAGTTCGGGATGTCGAAGTACTGCGGCGTGGTGTAGGGGCCCATGAAGCCGTCGGGGTCGCGCGCGCGCAGCCGCACGTAGAAGCGGCCGGTGCCGGGCAGCGGCAGTTCGATGGCCGGTTCATCGAGCTTGCGCTCCAGCACCAGGCTGGTGAAGGCGGCGTCGCGCGCGACCTGGAATTCGAAGGTCTGGCCGGGCAGCGCGTCCCAGGCGAAGCTGACGCCGCGGTCGCCCACCTTGGGCGGCTTGGGCGCCGGCGGCAGCGGCCGCAGCTCGAAA